>LUKI01000011.1 GCA_001593685.1 Gammaproteobacteria bacterium F7 | reverse complement strand
GTCACACAGAGGCCGCCAATCAATAACGCGCCATCTAAACGGCTAAGGTTTAAATCCAGTAATAATAAGCCGGCTCCCAGGGTGACGAGTGCTAATATCGGCAGCTCTTTACGGGTTAGGGCTGAACGGACAGGGAGCGGGGCAACCAGCAATGTGATGCCAAGTACAAGGCCAATATTGGCAATGTTCGAGCCGACCGCGTTACCGATGGCAATCCCGCTGGCGCCAACGAGTGCCGCGGTGAGTGACACCAGTATCTCTGGCGCCGAGGTGCCAAGAGAGACAACCGTTAGACCGATCAGCATAGGCGACATGCCAAAATTACGTGCCAGCGACGCCGCGCCGTTGACAAATTTGTCAGCGCTCCAGACTAGTGCGGCTATACTGAGCAAAATGGTAAGGCTAGGAATCAGCAAGATTAATGGTCCGGGTTGTGAAAACAGCTGGCTATTAAAGGGCTAATCGAGTGCTATTGCAAGCCTTGCTGGTAACCTGGAATGTTAAAAGTGAGAGCGCTGCTTTATTCGTTTTGGAGATATAAATTTTATCTCTTTTGCGGCTGTGCCGGATTGCAGCAAGCAGAGCTCATGATATTGGCAGGTTTAAGCGATCATCCTGTAAATAGAGTTAACAGTGCGTCGCTGTAGTGCTATATTTCGCCGCGCGAACCCCAGCCTAGGTTATGTATTTATACTATTTTGTACGACTAATTTGGGTTTACCTCACTCTTTGACATTGGCTTTATAACGCAGATATGGACATGCAGGACAATTCGGCCAACATTATTGAAATTCGCGGATTAACCTTTTTTCGAGGTGATAGGCTGATTTTTGATGATATTGATATGGATATTCGCCGCGGGCAAATTACTGCCATTATGGGCCCCAGCGGTACCGGCAAAACAACGTTAATGCGCTTGATTACCGGCCAAATCAAACCTGATGCTGGCACGATTATGGTGGATGGTGAAAATATTTCGACGCTACAGCGCAATGACCTTTATCGTGTGCGCCGGAAAATGGGTATGTTGTTCCAGAGTGGTGCTTTGTTTACCGATCGCACGGTTTACGAAAACGTCGCCTTCCCGTTACGTGAACACACGAATTTTACGGAGACCATGATTCGAGACCTGGTGTTGATGAAGCTGGAATCAGTTGGTTTGCGAGGCGCTCGTGATCTGTTACCCAGTGAACTGTCAGGTGGGATGACGCGGCGTGCAGCGTTGGCCCGTACGATTGCTCTTGATCCGGGAATGGTGCTTTACGATGAGCCTTTTGCTGGACAGGATCCGATTGGTATGGGGGTGCTGCTGGAATTGATCAAGTTATTGAACAGCGCTCTGGGACTGACCAGTGTCGTTGTGTCTCATGATATTCATGAAACGGCAAGTATTGCCGACCAGCTTTATGTGCTCTCGCAGGGCAAGGTTATTGGTACGGGGGCGCCGTCACAGCTAATGGATTCTGATAATAAGATGGTCGCTCAGTTCATGAAAGGTGAGCCCGATGGGCCTGTGCCTTTCCACTATCCGGCGCACGATTATTTTGACGATTTGCTGGGTGGGGGTGAAATGTGATCACGCGCTTGCGGATTATTGGTAAGTCAGGATTAGACTGGTTGTCGGTATGTGGTCGTTCAGGCGTCTTTATTGCCCACTCTTTATGTGGTGTGCCTAATGTGCGTAAAGGGCTACCGTTATTATTGAAGCAACTTTATGCGGTCGGTGTCTTGTCGCTGCCGATTATTATTGTATCCGGGCTTTTTATTGGCATGGTAATGAGCCTTCAGGGTTATAGCATTTTGGTTGATTACGGTTCTGAGCAGGCCGTTGGGCAGATGGTGTCACTGAGCCTGGTGCGCGAGTTAGGGCCCGTGGTGACAGCGCTGTTATTTGCTGGTCGAGCGGGGTCGTCGCTAACGGCTGAAATTGGTTTGATGAAAGCCACTGAGCAAATTACCAGTTTGGAAATGCTGGGGGTTGATCCATTGCGTTATGTGATGGCGCCACGTTTGCTTGCAGGTTTTATTGCGCTACCGCTGTTAACCCTGATTTTTAATGTGGTTGGCATCTGGGGTGGCGCTCTGGTCGCGGTCGATTGGCTGGGTGTCTACGATGGTTCCTTCTGGGCTAATATGCAGGCGGCGACGGATTTCAGAACGGATGTGGTTAATGGCATGGTTAAAAGCATTGCTTTTGCCTTTGTGGTGACCTGGATTGCCGTTTTTCAGGGGCATGATTTAACGCCAACATCCGAAGGTATTGGTCGTGCAACAACCAAAACCGTGGTCTATTCTTCTCTGGCGGTACTGGGCCTTGACTTTGTTCTGACCGCCGTTATGTTCGGAGATTTTTAAAATGCACAGCAAAACATTGGAAGTGGCCGTTGGGCTGTTTATGTTGGCAGGAATGGCGTCGCTGATTGTGCTGGCGCTCAATGTCAGTGGCCTTACTTTTTCAGGCGCCAAGGACAGTTATACCATTTACGCCGCCTTTGAAAATATTGGCGGGCTGACCGCTCGCTCGAAGGTGACGGTGGCGGGTGTCGGTGTGGGCCGAGTTGTTGGTATTACACTGGATAAGGATGACTTTTCCGGCATTGTTGAGATGGAAATTGAAGCTGATTATAACCAGTTCACTACCGATACGACTGCCGCCATTTTGACGGCCGGGTTGCTTGGTGAGAAGTATATTGGTCTGATTTCCGGTGCTGATGATGAGTACCTGGTGGAAGGCGATATGATTATTGATACGCAGTCGGCGCTGGTGTTGGAGGAGCTGATTGGCCAGTTCCTGTTTAACAAGGTGAACGAGTAACGGTATTTTCTGTCTTTAGCGAAATACTGTTTAGCAATTAAATTAAGTAGAGAAATAAGATGGTAAGCATGGCAAAAACCCTGTTGGCGTTGTTTTTAATCTGTTTTACGAGCTTCACTCAGGCGCAGGATGTGACGGAGGAGTTTGTTAATCAGGCGGCCTACGATACTGTGCAGCAGGCGACGGATCAGCTGATTGAGCAAATTACCTCTAAACGAGAGGTTTATCTGGAAGATACGGAGCAGTTTTTTGCCGATGTTGATGGGCTGCTGTCAGAGGTCATTGATTTTAAACGCATTGCTCGTCGAGTGATGGCCAAGCATTATAAGAAAGCCGAGCCTGATCAGCAGGCCGAATTTGTCGATGTTTTTAAGCGTAGTTTGTTGAAAGTGTATGCCAAGGCGCTGTTAGAGTATAACAACGAAAAAATTGAAATCTTACCGCCCCGTACAAGCACAAAAGTGCGACCTAATCGTCAGCGTGTTGATATAGAATTTTTCAGTAATGACGGACAAATGTTTCCGATTTCCTATTCTATGTACCTTAACAAGCAGGGTGAATGGAAAATGGAGAACGTTGTTGTTAATGGTGTGAACATTGGTTTGACCTACCGAAATCAGTTTGCACGGCTGATGAAGGAGCACGGTAATGATGTTGATCTGGTTATCAGCGGTTGGACCTCTGATCTTGATGAGAATGCTGAATAGCTTATGTCTCGTTCCTGTGTCACGCGCCTTTCCGAGCAGCAGTTAAAAGTCGTGGGTGAGATCAATTTCGATAACGCCCTCGATATGTGCCAGCAAGGTGAGCGCCTTATTAGTAAAGCGGCTGAGCAGTGTGAAATTGATTTTTCCGGAGTGACGCGTGCCGGTAGTGCCGGGTTGACGTTGCTGTTTAGCTGGTTGCGGCATGCGGTTAATCTACAAAAAACATTAACCTTTATTAATTTGCCAAATGACTTGCTCGGTGTTGCCAAGGTCAGTGGGGTGGATGAGATCCTGCCCATCAAATAAGTCATCAGGCAGCTGCTGGTAATGAATGTTTATTCGCTGCTCGTGTTACCCTTCTTTTTGGCGTTACTTTTGACGCCATCCTCCTGTTCCGCAATACAATAATTTAAGTCGCTAAAAATGCCGTAATTTGATACCTTAGCAGACCTTTGATGTCTGTACTTTAAACGGGTAGATAGATGGAAACTGATGATGTAAAAGCGTTGCTTGAATCGCACCTCGAAGGTTGTGAAGTTCAAGTTGAGGGTGGCGGTAGCAACTTCCAAATCACCGCAATTGGTGAAGTTTTTGAAGGGCTGAATGCCGTTAAAAGACAGCAATGTGTGTATGCTGCTCTAAATGAAAAAATTGCCGACGGCACTATTCACGCCGTCACTATTAAAACCTTTACGCCAGCTCAGTGGGCTGAGCAGTAAAGCGTACGATTTAAAGGTCCTCGATGGATAAACTCATTATTGAAGGCGGCGTCAGACTGGACGGTGAAATCCGTATTTCAGGCGCTAAAAACTCGGCGTTACCGATTTTGGCTGCCGGTCTGTTAGTTGACGAACCTCTGATCGTTGGTAACTTGCCACACCTGCATGATATCACCACCATGATTGAGTTGTTGGGCGTGATGGGTGTTGAGGTGGTTATTGATGAAAAACTCAATGTTGAAATCAATAGCGCTACCATCAAAAGCTACAACGCACCCTATGAGCTCGTGAAGACTATGCGTGCTTCGATTTTGGTGCTTGGGCCGATGCTGTCCCACTTTGGTGAGGCAAATGTATCACTGCCAGGTGGTTGTGCCATTGGTAGTCGTCCTGTCGATTTGCACATTCGCGGGTTGGAGGCCATGGGAGCTGATGTCGTTGTTGAAGACGGTTATATCAAGGCCAAAACCAATGGTCGCCTGAAAGGCGCGCGGGTATTTTTTGATACGGTGTCGGTGACGGGTACAGAAAACATACTCATGGCCGCAACCTTGGCCGAGGGTGAAACGGTGCTTGAAAATGCCGCCCGCGAACCTGAAGTGGTGGATCTGGCTGAGTGCCTGATCGCTATGGGAGCAAAGATCAGCGGACATGGAACTGACACCATTACCGTACAGGGCGTTGAAAAATTGCACGGTGCTAGCTATTCAGTATTGCCGGATCGAATTGAAACAGGTACTTACCTTGTTGCTGCGGCTGCTACCGGTGGCCGCGTGCGGGTCAAGGATACCTGTCCGGAGGTGCTGGAGGCTGTACTGGTTAAGCTGCGAGAAACCGGCGCTGAAGTGACCACTGGTGATGACTGGATTGAGCTGGATATGAAGGGCAAGCGCCCTAAGGCAGTTAGTGTTCATACGGCACCTTACCCTGCGTTCCCAACCGATATGCAGGCACAGTTTTTGGCGATGAATGCGGTGGCTGAAGGCACTGCAACTGTAACGGAAACTATTTTCGAAAATCGTTTTATGCACGTGCATGAAATGATGCGCATGGGCGCCAACGTTAGTTTGGAAGGTAATACCGCGATCGTGACTGGTGTTGAAGGATTGAAAGGCGCACCAGTGATGGCGACTGATCTGCGTGCATCGGCTAGTTTGGTTATTGCGGGATTGGTGGCCGAAGGCGATACCACGATTGAGCGCATTTACCACATTGATCGTGGTTACGAATGTATTGAAGAAAAGCTGCAGCTGCTCGGCGCGAAAATCCGCCGTGTACCGGCTTAGACTTTTAAGAAATTATAGATATGATGAATCACAAGTTAACCATTGCTCTTTCCAAGGGCCGTATTCTGGATGACACTCTGCCGTTACTGAAAGCAGCCGGTATTGAACCGTTGGAAGATGTACGGACTAGTCGAAAGCTGATTTTTCCAACCAACCATGAGAATGTGCAGGTGGTGGTGATTCGTGCGACCGATGTGCCGACTTACGTGTCCCATGGCGCAGCGGACATGGGTATTTCCGGTAAGGACGTGCTGATGGAGTATGGCGATGAGGATTTGTACGAGCCACTGGACCTGCAAATTGCTACCTGTCGACTGATGACGGCGGGTATGGTGGGTGTGCCAGAACCCAAAGGGCGTCTGAAGGTGGCGACTAAGTTTGTGAATATCGCTAAGCGTTATTACGCTGAGCGTGGTGTGCAGGTGGATATCATCAAGCTGTATGGTGGTATGGAGCTGGCGCCGATCATGAACTTGGCAGATCGCATCGTTGATATTGTCGATACGGGTAATACGCTCAAAGCCAACGGCCTTGAGCCTAAGGAAATGATCGCGCCGATCAGTTCCCGTCTGGTCGTTGCTAAAGCAGCGATGAAGATGAAGCATGCGACAATTCAGCCGCTGATTGAACGTCTGGCGGCGGCAGTTGAACAGCGCAACGGTTAAATTTTAGCAACATAATATTAGATATAGGGTTATGAAAAGCTCAGCAATTACTCGTTTAAACACGCAACAGGCGGATTTTTACCCGCAGCTCGACAAATTACTGGCTTGGGATGAAGTGTCCGATAAGCAGGTGAATGATATTGTTGATGAGGTCTTGCATGCCGTCAAAACGCGTGGCGATGAGGCATTGCTGGAATATACCCAGCGCTTTGATCGTGTGTCGATTGATACGCCAATTGGATTGAAGCTCGATGCGGCTCGTTTGCAGGAAGCACTGGAGCGTATACCCGCAGAGCAATTACAGGCGCTGAAAAGTGCTGCTGAACGTATTACGCGTTATCACGAGCGTCAGACTCAGGACTCCTGGCAGTATGAAGAGGCTGACGGCACGGTGCTGGGGCAGAAAATTACGCCAATGCAACGCGTTGGTGTTTATGTGCCGGGCGGTAAAGCCGCTTACCCTTCTACGGTTTTGATGAACGTCCTGCCTGCCAAGGTGGCCGGCGTTGAAGAGGTCATTATGGTGGTGCCAACGCCGGATGACGAAGTTAATGATCTGGTATTAGCGGCGGCGGCGATTGCTGGTGTTGATATGGTGTTTACCGTTGGTGGCGCACAGGCCGTTGCTGCACTCGCCTATGGCACGGAAATGGTACCCAAGGTTGATATCATTGTTGGCCCGGGAAATATCTTTGTCGCCACTGCGAAGAAGAATGTTTACGGTGTGGTCGGTATCGACATGATAGCTGGCCCTTCTGAAATTCTGGTGCTCTGTGACGGGAAGACCGACCCCGACTGGATTGCCATGGATTTGTTTTCACAGGCGGAGCACGATGAAAATGCGCAGTCTATTTTAGTCTCTACCGACGGTGATTTTCTGGATCGTGTGAGCGAAAGCATTGATCGCCTGCTGCCGACGATGCCGCGTGCTGAAATTATTGGTACGTCGTTAGCAAACCGGGGTGTATTGATTCAGGTGAGCTCGTTGTCCGAGGCGGCGCAGATTTCTAATCACATTGCACCCGAACACCTGGAGCTCTCCATTGAAGATCCGCAGGCGTTACTGCCTGAAATTCGTCATGCTGGTGCTATATTTATGGGTCGCTATACAGCGGAAGCGTTGGGGGATTACTGTGCCGGACCGAACCATGTGTTGCCAACTTCCGGCACCGCACGCTTCTCGTCACCACTGGGTGTTTATGATTTCCAGAAGCGTTCTTCGCTGATCATGTGTTCAGCGGATGGTGCTTCTGAGCTGGGTAAAGTAGCCTCCGTGTTGGCGCATGGGGAAGGGCTTCAGGCGCACGCGAAATCTGCCGAATATCGCATCAAATCCTAATTATCCGATAACGCTGGTGGGGTTCTTAGCTCGCCAGCGCTTCACATTTATAATAAAGACTCTCCTATTATGACAGCCAACGCCAATGACTCGCTGGGTCAACTGATCGAACAGTGGATTAAACCTGAAATTCGCAGTATGTCCGCATACCATGTGGCCGATGCGCAGGGCATGATCAAGCTGGATGCGATGGAAAACCCCTATGACTGGGATGACAGCATTGTTGAAAGTTGGATGGAGACGCTTCGTAATGTGCACTTGAACCGTTACCCGGACCCAGGTGCTGACCAGGTCAAACAACAACTGCGTGATGTGATGAATATTCCCGCCAGTCAGGACATTGTCTTGGGTAATGGTTCGGATGAGTTGATTCAATTGCTGGCGCTGGCTGTTTCCGCCCCGGGCAAAACGCTACTCACTGTTGAGCCGGGCTTTGCCATGTATCGACAGATCAGCCTGGTGACTGAGCTGAGCTTCCAATCGGTTGCGCTGACCGCTGACTTTGAGCTGGATATGCCAGAACTGTTATCGCAAATTGAGAAGCAACAGCCGGCATTGGTATTTCTTGCGCAACCGAATAATCCGACGGGTAACCTGTTTGGTGAAGACAAGCTGCGACAGGTTATTGAGGCAGCACCGGGCTTAGTGGTTATTGATGAGGCCTATACGCCCTTTACTGATGCGGATTATCTTAATCTTGCCGACGAGTATAACAATGTATTGGTGATGCGTACCTTGTCCAAGGCGGGCTTAGCCGGTTTGCGTCTGGGCTTGTTAATTGGCAACCCTCGCTGGATTGCCGAGTTTGAAAAAATTCGTTTGCCTTACAATATTGGCGTTTTGACTCAGGCCAGCGCTGAGTTCGCTCTTAAGCATTTTGATGTGCTGCGCCAACAAACCAACCTGATCCGGGAAGAGCGGGCAAACCTTTATCAGGAACTAAGCAATATTGACGGGTTAAGGGTGTGGAACAGTGAGGCGAATTTTATTCTATTTCGTACTCAGTCGGGTCAGGCGAAAACAATCTTTGAAGGGCTGAGAGCGCGCCATATTCTGATTCGTTGCCTGGATGGTGCTCATCCCTTGCTGAAAGACTGTTTGCGTGTGACCGTGGGCTCTGCGGCTGAGAATGAGGCTTTCTTAAAAGCGCTACGGGCGGTTCTTTGATTGCCTGTCATTGGGCTAAGTTGTAGAGACGTATTTTAAAAAGCTAATCTCAGGCCGGGGCAAGGGGATACATTGCTCTCAACTGGTTAACCGGAAGTTAGCGCTGCTGCGGTTCCCGCTTACCGACAACGGCGGTAATTTTCTTTTCTTTGCCGTTGCGTAATACGGTAATGTTGATGCTTTCCCCGGGCTTGGTTTGGGTGATTTTGCCCATTGCCTGAAGGTCGCTTATAACGGTTTCGCCTCCTACCTCCAATAAAATATCACCAGGTCGAATACCGGCTTTGTCAGCCGGCCCCAGGCGATAAACCCCGGCAATTAAAAGCCCCGTTACCTCATTAAGTCCTAACGATTTAGCCAGATCGCGGTTCATGACTTGAGTTTCAATGCCGAGCCAGCCGCGAGTAACGCTGCCATATTGCACAATTTCCTCAAGAATTTGATTGGCCAGCAATGAGGGAATGGCGAAGCCAATGCCCTGTGAACCGCCAGATTTCGAAAAAATAGCAGTGTTAATACCAATCAGGTTGCCGTAGGCGTTAATCAGGGCACCACCTGAGTTACCGGGATTGATGGCGGCATCGGTTTGAATAAAGTCTTCAAAGGTTGTGAGGCCCAGTTGGTTGCGGCCGGTAGCACTGACGATGCCCATGGTGACCGTTTGGCCGACGCCAAAGGGGTTGCCGATGGCAAGAACCACATCGCCGATTCTGACAGAATCAGAGGAGGCCAATGTGATCGTGGGTAAATCTTTAATGTCGATTTTAAGCACGGCTAAATCGGTTTCGGGATCGGTTCCTATGACGCGCGCGTAACTTTCGCGGCCATCCTTGAGCGCAACAATAATCTCGTCGGAGTTGGCAACAACATGGTTGTTAGTGAGCAGGTAACCGTCACTGCTGATAATCACTCCAGAACCTAGACTGGATTGCATGCGTTGGCGTTTGGGTTCGTTGCGTTTACCAAAAAACTGACGGAAAAACGGGTCGTTAAATAGAGGATGGGTGCGTTCCTGTATGACCTTAGTGGTATAAATATTGACCACAGCAGGAGCGGCTTTGTTGACTGCATCTGCGTAGGAAACAGGGCCGCTGTGCTGCGATAATGAGCTAGCAGAACCGTTTTCCAGTTGTGATGGGAAGAAAAACAGAATGCCTGCTGCGATAATAATGCCAGTTATTGCAGGCAAAATGACAAGACGAAGCAGCAGTTTCATAGATTATTCCGGGTTCAGTTTGATTGGAAAGTGCTATTATTGCATGGCTTTCTACTATCAAAGAAGAGGAAATATGGCTGTTCAGCTAACAGATATTATTCGTTTATGTGAGACTGTCCTTGAGCCTGCGCGTTACCGGGATTATTGCCCGAATGGTTTACAGGTTGAGGGCGCTGAAGAGGTGTCTCGAATCGTCTCTGGTGTTACCGCTAGTCAGGCCTTGATTGATGCGGCTATCGAGCAAAAAGCGCAGGTGATTTTGGTGCATCACGGTTATTTTTGGAAGGGAGAAAGCCCACAGGTAGTCGGTATGAAGCGTAAGCGCCTTAAGGCGCTGCTGGAAAATGATATTAGCCTGCTAGCTTACCACCTGCCTTTGGATGGGCATCCTGAGCTTGGAAATAACGCTCGCCTGGCTCAGTTACTGGGGCTTTCTGTACAGCATGGAATGGAGCCCGCTAATGACCGCAGTATTGGTCTGGTTGGGGAGTTGTCAGAGGCTAAATCGGGCGACGAATTTGCTGCTTTTGTTGAAGCTAAGCTGGGCCGTACCCCCTTTCATGTTGCGGGTACTGACCGACCGATTAAACGTATTGCCTGGTGTAGTGGTGCTGCTCAGGGCATGATTGGTCAGGCTGTTGAGCTGGGTGTTGACGCCTATTTGACCGGAGAAGTGTCGGAGCCGACCGTGCACTCCGCGCGTGAGTTAGGTATTCATTTTTATGCGGCGGGGCATCACGCTACCGAGCGCTATGGTGTGCAGGCGTTGGGTGAGTATTTAGCAGAACAGCTTGCTATAGAGCATCGGTTTATTGATATTGATAACCCGGTTTAATAAATATCGAACCGGGTTTTGAGGAGCAGGCTGCTAGTCTGTGAAGAAAAGCTTTTTAGTAGCTAGGCCAGCTTTTTCTCTGCAGGTTGTAAAATTTCCTCTACTTCGTGAGTGTCCTGCGCGCCAGCCTTAATGCTAAAGGCTTCCGACAGCGTGCCTTCGCTATCTTTATCTTTAGATTTTGGCGCGTAGTCACGTGGCGCCTCCATGTCATCAGAGTCGCTGCTGTCTTCAGGGCTTTCAATTTGTTTCATGGATGCGGTGAGCTGCTTTTCGCTTAAGCCCAGCTGCAGCGATGGGTGTTCAGCATTAGTCAGTGATTGTGAGCCTTCAGCCAAGTGCTGGTAAACCTTGACGTAGTTTTGTGTCAGGTTGCCGAGCATTTCTGAGGTTTGTGCGAAGTGGTCTGCAACGGAGTTTTTGTATTCGTCAAATTCGGCTTGCAGAGCGTCTTTTTCACTCTTCAGTTTTTCAGCTTTGCCGTTACTTGAGTGTTTGGCTTTGTGGATGTAAATGCCGCCAACAAGACCAATAAAGAAGGTGAATAGGGCGACAATCCAAGGGTTACTTAATAAATCCACTACAACTCCTATCTGGTGACCGAATGGTTAACGCCATTATACACCGACTTTAAAATAAACCAGTTGTTAGGCCTTAGACGGGTGTCACGTCTTCGGCTTGCAACCCTTTTTGGCTTTCAACAATGCTGTATTCGACCTCTTGGCCGTCATTCAGTTTGCGATAGCCTTCACCGCGAATGGCGCGGTAATGTACAAAGACATCCTGTCCGTCATGGTGTTCAATAAAACCGTATCCTTTGGCGTTATTGAACCACTTCACTGTTCCTGTTGCTCGCTCGGACATACTCTAATCCCCCTAGAGTGTGATTCTATTTTTTGTTTTTTTAATGGGCTCTTATAGCGCCCCTGTTGTCAGGTTTGTTCTATAAGAGCCAGAAGTCATTATATCTACAGAAAATGAATTGACAATAAAAAGGTTTTTGGGGCTTTTGTTATCGCTATCGCCGTTTAATTTACCATCGCCTGTATCTCTACCAGCTGTTGCTGCAGCTTTTGCTGAGCAGCCTGGAGTTCGGCCTGACGAGCTTTTTCTTTCTCCACAACAGCAGCGGGTGCTTTGTCGACAAAATTAGCATTGCTGAGCTTGTTGGTAACGCCAGTCAGATCCTTATTAATTTTTTCTGCTTCTTTGCTCAGGCGCGTAATTTCAGCGGCCACATCAATCAGTCCCTTCATCGGCACCAGTACTTCTAGGTCACCTACCAGCTGGATAGCGCTCATCGGAGCCTTGTCACCCTCGGGCAGCACTTCAATGCTTTCAAGTTTAGCGAGTTTGGCCAGGAACTGGCGGTTCGCTTCAAGACGTTTGCGGTCCGATGCGGTGGCATTTTTTAACAGTGCGTTGATGGGTTTGGCGGGTGAAATATTCATTTCACCACGGATATTACGCAGTGCCAGAATAACGCCTTTTAGCCACTCAATATCAGCGACAGCTTCAGGGTCGATTTTGTTGTCATCCGGTTGAGGAAAACGTTGCAGCATGAGCGTTTCACCCTCTTGCCCGGCCAGTGTCTTAACCTTCTGCCAGATTTCTTCGGTGATGAAGGGCATCATTGGGTGAGCCAGTCGCAGGGTGGCTTCCAGCACGCGGATAAGCGTGCGACGGGTGCCCTTCTTGGCGGCATCTGATGCGTTATCGTCCCAAAGTACCGGCTTGGACAGTTCCAGATACCAGTCACAGTACTCATTCCAGACAAAGTTATAAAGCGCTTGCGAAGCGAGATCAAAGCGGTAGCTTTCAATGCCGGCAATGACCTCTTTTTCGGCCTGCTGCAACCGAGAAATAATCCAGCGGTCTGCCAGAGATAATTCGTAACCGGTAGAGTTGTCCTGACCGCAATCCTGATCTTCGGTGTTCATCAGCACGTAACGGGCGGCATTCCAGATTTTATTGCAGAAATTCCGGAAGCCTTCGATGCGACCCACATCGAAGTTAATGTCGCGGCCATTGGAGGCCAATGAATAGTAGGTGTAACGCAGCGCATCGGTACCGTAGGAGGCAATGCCCTCTGGGAATTCCTTGCGAGTCATTTTCTCAACTTTCTGCTGCAGCTGTGGTTGCATCATGCCTGCGGTACGCTTGGTGACCAGTGATTCCAGGTCGATACCGTCAATCAGATCGATCGGGTCAAGTACGTTGCCCTTTGATTTGGACATCTTCTGGCCGTGGCTGTCGCGAACCAGTCCGTGTACATAAACGGTGTGGAAAGGCACGTCATCCATAAAGTGCAGAGTGAGCATGATCATACGTGCCACCCAGAAGAAGATGATGTCGAATCCCGTGACCAATACATTTGATGGGTGGAAGGTTTTGAGCTCTTCGGTAATTTCCGGCCAACCTAAGGTGCCAAAGGTCCACAGACCAGAGGAGAACCAGGTATCAAGAACATCTTCGTCTTGCTTGAGGGTAATATGGTCTGCGATGTTATTTTCTGCGCGGACCTCAGCTTCTGAACGGCCCACGTAGACATTGCCTTCATCGTCGTACCAGGCGGGTATGCGGTGGCCCCACCATAATTGACGGGAAATACACCAGTCCTGAATGTCGCGCATCCAGGCAAAATAGGTGTTTTCCCACTGCTTTGGAACGAAATTAATATCGCCATCTTCAACGGCTTTGATCGCCTTGTCAGCCAGTGGTTGGGTGTTCACGTACCACTGGTTGGTCATGTAGGGTTCGATGACGACGCCACTGCGGTCGCCGCGGGGCACCTTGAGTTTGTGGTCGTCAACTTTGTCCAGCAGCCCCAGTGCATCCAGGTCAGCAACAATTTGTTTTCGCGCAGCAAAACGCTCCATGCCACGGTACTGTTCTGGCACGTTGCTGTTCAGGTTGGCGTCGTCATCAAGAATATTGATGATTTCAAGGTCGTGGCGTTTGCCCATTTCATAGTCATTGAAATCATGGGCGGGCGTAATTTTTACACAGCCGGTACCGAACTCCTGATCTACATAGTCATCGGCAATGATTTTGATTTCACGGTTTGCCAGTGGCAAGGTTATGGTTTTACCGATCAGGTGCTTATAACGCTCGTCATCCGGGTGTACCGCAACGGCCGAGTCACCCAGCATGGTTTCAGGACGCGTGGTGGCAACGGTCAGATGATCTGAGCCATCGGTCAGCGGGTATTTGAAATGCCAAAGAAAGCCGTTTTCCTCTTCGGAAATGACTTCCAGATCAGAAATAGCCGTGTGCAGTTTCGGATCCCAGTTCACCAGACGTTTGCCGCGATAAATCAGGCCTTCTTTATGCAGCTTGATAAACACTTCCTGCACGGCTTTGTAGAAACCGTCATCCATGGTGAAGCGTTCGCGTGACCAGTCAGGCGATGCGCCGAGGCGACGTAATTGCTGCGTAATGGTGCCGCCGGACTCTTTCTTCCATTCCCAGACTTTTTCGATAAATTTGTCGCGGCCCAAGTCGTGACGAGTAATACCCTGAGCCCCCAGTTGGCGCTCAACCACCATTTGTGTGGCGATACCGGCGTGATCGGTGCCTACTTGCCACAGCGTGTTGCAGCCCTTCATGCGATTGTAACGCACCAAACCGTCCATAATGGCTTCCTGGAAGCCGTGCCCCATATGTAGACTACCCGTGACATTGGGCGGTGGGATCATAATGGAATAGGCTTCGCCTTCACCGGAGGGTTTGAAATAGCCCTTATTTTCCCAAGTCTGGTACCAGTGAGATTCGATCTGTTGGGGTTGGTAGGTTTTTTCCATAGTCACTTCAAAAGGTCTCGCGCTGAACGTGGATGCAGCCAGGTTATTTTTATCCGGCCCAAAAGGTGAAAATTATACAGGCTTCGAGAGGTGGGGGGTAGATGGGGCGGTGCGAGAAAATGCTCGTTTATAGAGTCTGTAACTGGGCGCATCAAGGTTGATTTGTTATTTTTTAATACTGTATATTTATACAGCATTTTAAGTTAACACAGGTCCTTTCCATGAGCGATAAGTTGATTGCCAAGCTGGCTGTACTCTCCGATGCCGCTAAATATGATGCCTCCTGTGCCAGCGGTACGGCTGGTAAGCGGCAAGCTAAAAAAGGCGATAAGGGCATAGGCTCGCTGACGGGTGGTACAGGCATCTGCCATAGCTTTACACCCGATGGCCGTTGTATCTCATTGCTAAAAATTTTAATGACCAATTACTGCATCTATGATTGCCATTACTGCATTAATCGCATTTCCAGTGACGTCAAGCGAGCGCGCTTTTCAGTGCAGGAGGTGGTCGACCTGACCATTAACTTTTATAAGCGTAATTATATTGAGGGGCTGTTTCTCAGTTCTGGCATTATTCAATCGCCCGACTATACGATGGAAAGCATGGTCCGTATTGCCAAGGCTTTGCGTCTGGAGCACGGTTTTCGTGGCTATATCCATTTAAAAACCATTCCCAATGCAGCCGTTGAACTGCAAAACGAAGCGGGACTCTATGCGGATCGGCTCAGTATCAATGTTGAGCTACCGACTCAGGCTGGCTTAAATAAATATGCGCCGGAAAAGGACTTGCTGGCGATTGATGGTGCTATGGCAAGTATGAAGGAAAAAATCGACGAGCATAAAAATTCAACAACCTATACCGGTAAACGGCTGCCGCGCTTTTCACCGGGTGGCCAGTCAACGCAGATGATCATCGGTGCGGACGGCTCAAATGATAAAACGATCCTGACTTCCAGCGTTAATTTGTACGACCAGCACAAGCTGCGCCGCGTTTATTATTCGGCTTTCAGCCCCATTGATCATGCGTCACAGTTATTGCCGCTTAAACCAGCGCCACTGATTCGCGAACACCGGCTTTACCAGGCAGACTGGTTGCTGCGCTTTTATGATTTTAAGCTAGATGAAATTTTGCAGGGTGCCAATGGCGATATGCTCGACATGCAGCATGACCCCAAGCTGGCTTGGGCACTGAGCAACCGCCAGTTATTTCCGGTGGATTTAAACCGTGCCGACCAGCACTTGCTGTTGCGGGTACCGGGTATTGGTGCACGAACGGTACAAAAAATTCTCACCATTCGACGGCATGGTCAATTACGTTGGGCGGATTTAGTTAAACTGCGCCTGCCACTACAGAAAATTAAACCTTTTATCAGCGTTGTCGATTATAGCCCCTCGGCCAAGTTGCTGGAGACCGACCAGTTGAGCGCTCGTATGGCGCAGCCAAGCCAAATGCAGCTATTTGGTGGAATGGTTTGAAAACTATCTCGATTACGACCGTGCCGGGCTTTGATGAGTGGCGGGCAGCGGCACGGGTTGCTCTGGCTGAGAACCTTCACCCCAGTCAATTGCTATGGCGTACGCCCGACTGTCCACAGAACGACCTGTTTACCGGTGGCAGTGATCAACTCATAGTTCGGCCACCAACAGCTTCTGCGATCAGACAGCAGGTCAAAGTGCCGCCCGCTTTTATGTCGCTGTGTGAAGCCGCGCTCTGTCATCGTGATAGTGGACGATTTGAAATCTGTTACCGTATATTGTGGCGACTGCTGCACGAAAATCGTGAGTTACTTAACCATAAAACCGATAGTGATGTGATTAAAGCAACCGCTTTAGCAAAGGCGGTACGTCGTGATGCCTACAAAATTAGTGCTTTTTTACGTTTTCGAAAAACTGAATGCCGGGGACAAGAGCACTTTGTTGCCTGGTATGAGCCAGAGCATTACTCGTTGGAATTGAAGTTGGATTTTTTCAAAACCCGCTTTAAAAACATGTGTTGGTCGATTCTGACACCTTATCGCGCTGCGCATTGGAATACAGAAGTCCTTCGGCTAGAGGATAATCCGGAACCACTAATTTATCCCGAGCAAGATGAGGTAGAGAGCTACTGGCTAAGTTATTACGAAAATACCTTTAACCCAGCCCGTTTGAAGGTGAAAGCGATGCAATCTCAAATGCCGAAAAAGTATTGGCATAATCTGCCAGAGGCGAGGCTCATCAAGGGCTTGATTCGTGACGCAGAACCCAGGGCGCGGGCGATGCTCGATAAAGCAGAAGGTGGTGATTGAGGTGCTTTGCTGGCAGGTTATTTGCGTAAATTGTGGGTATTGAGCGGGTAACCGCGTTCCTTATAAAAAGCAAAATGCTGGCGGGTGCTTTGTAATATCTCATCCTGCTGAATCACGACTTCTGCGCAGCGCTCAAAACGGCTGAAGAATTCGGGCACGTTAGCGCTCAGGTTGACTAACACGTCATGGTGATCGCCGCAGTCTTCGCCATGGCCGATGGCGACGGGTGCGGAGGCTGAATCGTCACCGAGCAGATGATGCGGTACAAAGCTTTCCACCTTGAAGGACCATAACAACAGATCGAGTTCTTTACTGGTGGCTTCACTGTCAGTATGAATATAAATACGGTGTTGCTGCTTGTAAGCCTTTTCCACCAGCCGGCAGACGAATTGCAGGCGGGCCTGCGATTCGCTGTCGGCAAGAATGTAGAAATCGACCCGAGTCACGTTTAGCTCTGTTCAGCTGCGCGATCTAACAGGTACTGAGTCAGCAGCGGTACGGGGCGGCCAGTGGCGCCTTTATTGCTGCCGGAAACCCAGGCTGTGCCGGCAATGTCCAGGTGAGCCCAGCGTTGGTTTTCAGTGAAGCGCGACAGGAAGCAGGCCGCCGTGATGGTGCCAGCAGGGCGTCCGCCAATGTTGGCAAGGTCGGCGAAGTTGCTTTTCAGCTGCTCCTGGTACTCTTCGCCCATGGGTAATTGCCAGGCCGCATCGGCACTGCCTTCACCGGCTTTGATAATTTGCTGTGCCAAACCATTCTGGTTGCTGAGTACCGCGCTGGTGTGGTGACCGAGGGCAATAATGCAGGCGCCGGTCAGGGTGGCGATGTCGATAATGGCGGCTGGGTTAAACATTTCTGCGTAGCTTAGCGCGTCGCAGAGCACCAGGCGGCCCTCGGCGTCGGTGTTGAGTATTTCGATGGTTTTGCCGGAAAGGCTGGTAACAATGTCACCGGGCTTGGTGGCACCGCCATTGGGCATGTTTTCCGCTGCGGCGATAATCCCGACGACATTGATGGGCAGGTTCATTTCAGCAACGGCTAACAGAGTGCCGAAGACACTGGCGGCGCCGCACATGTCGTATTTCATTTCGTCCATGCCCGCGCCGGGTTTCAGACTGATGCCACCGGTATCAAAGGTGATGCCTTTACCGACAAGTACCTGTGGCGCATCGTCTTTTTTGCCGCCTTTGTAGTTCATGACGATCAATTTGGCAGGTTCATCACTACCGGCAGAAACGGATAACAGTGATCCCATACCAAGATCTTGCATTTGTTTTTCGTCAAGAATGCTGGTGCTGATTGTTTTGTGGTTTTTTGCGAATTGTTGTGCCTGCTCCGCCAGATAAGTTGGAGTGCAGATATTGCCAGGCAGGTTGCCCAGCGTTTTAGCCAACTGTTTGCCGCGGCCTATAGCCTGACCTTGTGTGATCGCTGTTTCCACTGCTGAGCTTTGAGAGCGGTCGCTCAAACCAAACTGAATTCGCGTTAATTTGGGAGCATCGGCTTTGTCGCTTTTTAAGTCGTCAAATTGATAGAGGCTATCTTCCGCGGTTTGAATACAGTGGCGGACCTTCCAGGCCAGGTCTCGCTTTTCACAATGGATATCGTCGAGATAGAACAGTGCATCTTTGACGCTAGAGTCCTTCAGTATAGCCATGCAGCTTTGTAGCAGACGGGTAAACTTGGTGGCGCTCAGGCTACGTTCCTTGCCGGTATGTACGAGCAAAACTCGTTGCGCCTTGACGTTATGCAGGCCGGGAATCAACAGTGTTTTTCCTGGTTGGCGTGCAAGGTCGCCACGCTTAACCAGCTTGCTGATATAACCTTCACAGGCCTCATCTAACTGTTGGGCGGCGGTGGAGAGTTTGTTGTTGCCGCTGATGGGCACGATAAGGCAGGCACTGCTTTGTTTTTCCGGACTGCCGGATTTGATTTTGTATTCCATGAAGCTCTCTAGCGGTTTTGTTCGATGGTGAGT
The DNA here is from genome assembly GCA_001593685.1 of Gammaproteobacteria bacterium F7. Taxonomy (GTDB): domain Bacteria; phylum Pseudomonadota; class Gammaproteobacteria; order Pseudomonadales; family IMCC2047; genus IMCC2047. The sequence continues at coordinate 33,179 of LUKI01000011.1, read as the reverse complement.
TAGGGTCTATGAAAATCTTGCCATTTTCAGGGATGCCCTAGATAAAAACCGAGTGTACGCAAAAATTTAGTGATTACCAGTTATCAATCGCAAATGAAGTCTTATAGAATTCGGAACTAACTAGCCTGTTGGTGATCTTCCCAGGCGTTATTAATTAAAACGGGCGACTCATTCCTTGATTATTTTTCGTTATCTCACCAAACAGGTTGTGGCGACCATGCTGGCAGTCACATCGGTGCTGTTGTTGGTGGTGATGAGTGGGCGCTTTATCAAGTACCTTGGTGAAGCCGCGACGGACGGATTGGCCCCCGGCCTGCTGGTCAGTGTCATGGGGTTCCGGATCCCGGGCTTTTTGGAAATTATTCTGCCGCTGGGTTTCTTCCTCGGCATTTTGATGGCCTATGGGCGCCTTTATCTGGATAGTGAAATGACGGTGCTTTCTGCCTGCGGCATGAGTTTACAGCGTCTGGTTGTTTATACCTTGCTACCCGCCAGTTTTGTGGCGGTGGTCGTCGGTTACCTGAGTCTGGATTTGAGCCCTTGGGGAGCCCGCGAAGCCGAAGCGTTATTTGCCGCACAGAAAAAAAGCACGGAGTTTGATTTGCTGACACCGGGCCGTTTTCAACGCTTGGGGGATAGTGGGCAGGTGGCTTATGCGGAAACGTTCAGCGACGGCAAGACCTTAATGCACAATGTGTTTATTTATCAGCAACCCAAGGGCAGTGAACACCTGGCGCTGTTAATGGCGGAAACCGGTACTCAGTATGTGGATGAGAATACCGGCAGTCATTTCCTATTGCTTAAAAATGGTACGCGTTATGACGGCCTGCCGGGTGATGCGGATTACCGGGTCACTGAGTATGAGCTGTACGCCGTCCGGTTGGCCGACCCAGAGGTGGCGCCGCTGCGTTTGAAAAGTGAAATGAAACCGACCGCTGAATTGTTGGCCTCAAAAGCACCGGAGGATCTGGCGCAGCTTCAGTGGCGGCTATCGTTGCCGCTGTTGGTTCCTATCATTGTATTGATTGCCGTGCCGATGAGCCGGGTTAGCCCACGGCAGGGGCGCTATATGCGATTGGTGCCGTCGGTAATCCTGTACATGGGGTATGTGGTATTGCTGGCGGCTGCCAGTCGAGCTGTGGGCGACGGTAAAATTCCGGTTTGGCTGGGTCTATGGTGGGTACATATTCTGTTTCTGGGGATTGGTTTGGCTTTGCTGTTCGACTGGCATCATAAACTGCCGGGTTATCACCGCGTGTTTTCGGGTAAACGTTGATGAATCATCTCGACCGTTATCTTGCCAAGGTGGTGATTGTTTCCATTCTATCGGTGCTGGGTATTTTGCTGGCACTGGATATGGTGGTCGCCATTATCGATGAAATTAAAGGTAAAGAGGGCGATTACGGCACCCCGGAAGTGTTGATGTACGTGCTGATGACTGTGCCCAAACGTATTTACGTTATTACGCCATTGGCGGTGCTTATCGGTAGTTTGCTGGGATTAGGCATGTTGGCCAACAACAGCGAGCTTACGGTAATGCGAGCGGTGGGCATGTCGGTGGCGCGGATTAGCTGGGCGGCGATTAAACCGGCTTTACTCTTTGTGGCAGCGGCGCTGTTGATTGGTGAATTTGTGGTGCCGCATTCGGAGAACTATGCCCAGAGCCAGCGTGCCTTGGCAGAGAGTCGCGGTGAGGCGGTGAGTTCCAAGTACGGCTACTGGCATCGCGAGGGTGACACCTTTATGCATTTTAATGCCGTATTGCCGGGCGGCGTTTTGTACGGTGTTACTCAGTATGAATATGACGATAAAAAACTTACCCGGAGCCTGTTCGCTGAAAAAGCAATTTTTCAGGGCGATCACTGGGTCTTAAAGCAGATAAAACATAGCTATTTAAGCGATACGCAGGTTGAGGCCGGAGAGGATTTGACCTTGCGTTGGGATACTGAATTAACCCCAGAGGTGTTGAAGGTCGTGGTGGTTGATCCGGCTGACTTGTCGATTATGGGGTTACATACCTACACCAATTATCTGAAAGAGCAGGAACTAGATGCCAAGCGTTATCTGTTGGCGTTTTGGAAAAAAGTGCTGCAGCCATTTGCGATTGTGGTGATGGTGCTGGTGGCGTTGTCCTGTATTTTTGGCCCATTGCGCTCGGTAACCATGGGGTACCGGGTTTTTGCCGGTATTATTTTAGGCGTGGTGTTTCGTTACATTGAGGACTTTCTTGGGCCAGCGAGCATTGTTTTTGGCTTTGAACCGGTGTTTGCGAGCGTTATGCCGATTGCTATTTTTGCGATTGCGGCGGCGGTGTTATTAAAACGGGCCGCCTAACCCGTGTCTGGCGGGCCTTCAGGCTAAGCGGTTAACTTTCCGCTGCGACGACACGGTTCCGTCCAGCATCTTTTGCTCGATAAAGGGCTTTATCTGCTCGCTCTACGAGTTGTTCTGCCTTTTCGCCTAGTTTGAAGTTCGCCAGACCACCGGATACCGTAATTGAGTTATGCGTTCCCAGGCTTTTAGCGGGCACGCTGGCGATATCTTCACGTATTTTATCCAGCAACGCAAAGGCCTCAGCTGCATTGGTTTCCGGCATAATTAAAACAAATTCCTCACCACCAAAGCGGGCGAAAAAATCGGTGTTGCGAATCATTTTTTTGACCGTCAGCGCAAAGGTTTGTAGCACGCGGTCACCGACCAGATGGCCGTGGTTGTCGTTGACCTGTTTGAAATGGTCAATGTCGAGAATTGCTAGGCTGACGGGGTGTTTATAACGCAGAAAACGTTCACGCTCCAGACTGAAACGCTCATCAAAGGCCTCGCGATTTGGCAGGCCAGTAAGGGGATCTGTTAATGCTCTAAGGGTTTCACTCTGAAGCTTTTTACGGATCGACTGGCTTTCTGATTGTGCTAACAGTAGTTGTTCCTGTAACTCTTGCAGCTGTTTTTCAAGGCGTTGTTCGCGCTCAGATTCTGTTTCAATGAAGTCATCCATTGAAGCAACGATTGATTTTAGCTGACTTTGTACAGAAACCTTTAGGTCGCCAATATCCTTGGCGTCTCCGACAGCTTTGGAGATGCTGCCCACCTGGTTGCGCACTAATGTGTTTAACTGCTCAGTGGCCCCGTGACGAGCAGTTTTGCTGTCGCCCTGAACAGCTAAAAAGTGGCTGATCTGTGATAACTGCTGATCGAGAGCTAATAGAAACTGCTCAAACTCCTGCTGACTTTTCTCCAGTGCGTTGCTCACCAGTTCAGCGGTGCTGCTGATGATTTGGTCAAGGTGTCCGGCGGCGGCCAACTGGACGAGGTGGCTGCGTAACTCTTCAGCCCGATCGCGAATATCCGGGGCGAGCGGTAATTGTTCCAATAGGTCAGCCAAGGTGTGAATCACTGTTTCCTGTGAGTCGTGCTTTTCACTATTGTCATTGTTGATAGGCTCAGCTTCGTCGGAGCCTATCAAAGGCTGTGCTACCGAGGGGGTGGCTTCGTGAGTCTCTGTCTCCTGTTGGCTACTGTCTCGTTTGTCGCTATGTTGTTCGGCGTTTTGAGTGTCCAGAGTGGCGCTTGGCGCCACATCATCAATGGCTCCATCGACAGGTGGTTGGGGTTTTTCGTTACCTTTGGCGCCGAAGAGACGCGAAAAGAAGCGGCTTCCCTGTGATGAGTTAGGGGCTGTCTGGTGGTCTTGTGGTTTATGTAATAGCTCCGTTAATGCATCCTGTTGTAGGCGGTGGTATTCATTTAGCAGCGCGGGGTAATGGTTCAGTTGGTTGTCCTTGCTGGCTAGCGATTTACTGAAGTGCTTGAGTGCGCGTTGATGCGATTTGCTGAGTTTGAGTTTAAGTAGCTGCTCTATGAGTGCCTGTAATGGCGCAAAGCCTTGTTGATCGTTATCGCTGCGATCTTTTTCAAGCCGTAAAAGCGTATTTTCAACTTGCGCTAATGTGCTGTTGATGAGGGGCTGGTCGACGGGCTCTTTGCGTAACAAACTGCGTAGGCTGTCTAATTGTTTGTCGAGCTCTTTATCTTGGCCGTCCGCTGCGAGGCTGATTCTGACCAGTGCACGGTGCAGCACGTTTAGGTCGTCACTGTAATTGCGCTCTTTCTTTTCCAGCTCTTCGCTGAGGGTGAAATATTTGTCACGCCAGCGTTGTGTGTCGTTATCGGATTTGTTGTCAGCCATTGATATTGTCGGATACTAATTTGCTAAGTAGCTTTCAGTATAGGTGAGGTGACAAAAAATTAACGAGTTTTTAGAGGGGCTTGGCGTGTCGACTTAACCCGTGCCGGTTTTGGTGTGGACCGGTTTTATCCAGTCCAGGCGGGGAGTGGATTAGGGCTTCTTTTTAGCGAAAAGTTTTTCGCGCTTTGGCGTCATGACTAGATGAGTATCTGAAAATTTATCTGGCCAGGTGCGTTTGTCCTTATCAACGAGCATCCACAGGTATCCAGCGCCAAAACATAAAAAGGAAACCGTGGCTCCAATCAAGCGTAATAGGCACTGCATGAGTGTGACGGGACGGTCAAAATCGCTGACCAAGCGCATATCCCAGGATTTCATTCCTAGCGTTTGTCCGCCGTGGCGCCAGAATTTGGCAAAAAAAGCAAAAATGGTGAGCACGAGCGCAGACTGGTGGAAGGGGGTCTGGCCCAGGTCCAGTAGAGCAAAGGGTAGAGTCACCAACATTAATACAGCGATGACCTGTAGCCCATCGTAAAGGATTGCCGCCAAGCGACGCATCAGGCTTGGGGGATAGGGAGAGGCTTCGGGGTTGTGATCTGCTGACATTGAATAATGACTTATAAATATATTTCGGCAGATTTTAGGCTAACTGGCGGGCTATTGGTAGCGGAAAACTGAGTAGGTGAGAAGCTATTCGAGATCTTTTTCGATGGCGAGCAGCTTTTTTCTTACTTCGTCGGAGCGCATGTAACTGTTGGCGCCAAAATAAAACTGCACGCCGTAACGGAAGGAGCCAGCCTGGCGGCGCGCATTGTGTATCACGGCAACAATATCATTCAGAGTGATTGTGGGACTTTTGATATCGAGGATAACGGTTTCGTTGATATCAAAACGACATTGACAGGAAAATGCTAAGCCAAATTCATTGAAGTTCAGCCATTCTGCCGGCTCACCCTTAGTAAATGAGCGTAATAATCCCTTGCGACGAATGCACAGCTTTAGAACACCACCGTTGTGGCGCATATATTTTCGACGTTCAGGCTTATTTGGGATGGCTTTATTGATAGTCATATCCGGCATAGGGTAGAACCCGTTCTCTGGTGAGTATCCCCTAGAGCCCCTCATTAAGTCATAAAACTGACTCGTTAAGTTAAGTATAGCTTAGATTCTTGAAATAAAAATTGTTGCTGCCAGGGACTGTACTCTAATCAATCCATTTGACGTTTATGTGACTGGCAGGCCTTTAAAAAGTGCCAGAAGTTGCTCTAAAAAGAAGAGACGCATTGTCGCTTGTTTAATGCATATCAGTGTTTTTGATTTAAAAAGGACGGCCATCTTGTTGCTGCGGGGGCTGGTTTTAGGCGTAAAAGTAAATATAGGTTTTAAAGTGTTAGCCACTTTGGTCGATAGTAATCTGTACAGCTTGTTTATAGGCTTTTTAAAGTGGATTTGGTAAGCGACATAACTCATGACAATTGAAAAAATTGATGCGCCATCGGCTAATATATCTCTGCCATTAAACCAATCGATTCAGCAGGCGAATGGCGCGCAGTTTGCGTTGATGCTGAGCCTGATGATGGAGTCTCTTCCCGTCTCTGCCAGTAGAGCGGTGCAGCGAGTTGCAACGCCAGTTAATGTTTCTGAACAGCCAGTTAAAAATTTTAACTTGGAAATGTCCCAAACCCGTGCCTTACAAAACCATCAAATGCACCATTTTCATTTATTGCATAGTTTGTATGAGGAGCGTGTGATGCCTGTTGATGTGGTGTTGCAGCAAGCGAAGGTTGATCACGAATTGGCAGATGAAGTACTCCAAGGGATCGAAGGGAGTCGCTTAATTGATCCAGTGGCGGGTCAAGAAGCAGAGAAGGTTAGTTTCGCGGCATAAAGCGGAAGAACCCTTTTGAACTGTTGAGTGGTAGCGGTGGGCGGACTCGAACTGCCACGCCTTAATTTCAGAAGACCAGAAACATCCTATTCTCCTGCGCATGAAACGTTTTTTTGAGAAGGTTATCAAGCGAATCTTAGGTCGAGATAATGATATTACCCGTACCCAAATCGAGCAGATCATCGAACCAGCTTTTGTGAAGCTCCGTGAGGGCGCTAAGCAAGGTGTTAGTGGGCGAGTAACTGAAGAGGTTAGGCGAATACCAATCATAACGAAGGCTATAAAAAAGCTCGTGAAAAACGATATGGTAGGCATGTTCACAGGACATGTCCGCCTTCGTAAAGACGGTTAGTGGATGTTTTTTGCCAGCGCCTGTTGCGCTACTTTTTCAAGCGTTGCGTAGGCCGAATCACCTGGAATAACACTGTCCCCGATCAACATGGCAGGTGCTCCCCTCAACCTCAGTTCGCGGAAAACCTGCTGGTTTTTGTCCTGGATATGCACGGCTGAAGGGTGACGTTCGGCCAGGGGTTTGGTTTGAAAGGGTCGCAGAGCCGGAATCCGGCCGGTTTAGCCTACTAAGCCACTACAGCAGATGAGACTGATTATGTCTGATTAGTTGTTTGGAATCGGACACTATGTAATCTCCTTGTAACCGGCTGGTTCCAATGAAAGGTCTGACAGCTGCATGATATTCAACCACTGGTGAAGTGACTGTATCAGGCTCTTGTTAGCGTGATGGATTTCACGATTTACATTCAGTTGCGTGGATAGCTGTGCGTCGCCATCAATCAGAACTTTGTTACCAGCCTTTTCATGATAATCAGCCGCAGAATACACTCGTGTATTCATCGTTTGATAATGCTGGTCATTGGTTGTTTGCAGGTTGGCCAGGTCTTCGAGCACATAACCTGCGGCGTGCTTCTCCAGCATCAAAGAGACAAACTGACGATAAAGATCACGGTGGAACTGCTGTTGCAAAAAAAACAAAGTGGTAGCGGCTGAGTCATCACTGTTTTGCAGGTGCTGCAAGTTTTGGTGGATATCCTTCAAGGTTTTGCAGGCGTATACCAAGGAACGTGTCACTTCAAGCAGCTTGGCAAGCTGTTGTGCCTGGTTTTCATTCAGCGGCTCCTGTTGTAAGCGCAGGGCAAACTGCATCAGATCATCTTCATGGTCCTTGATTAATTCATAGTGCTGTTGCCAGGCCGCGTTATTGTTTTTAAGCGATAGATCGACTAACAACTGGTTAGTCGATAGTTTGCCGAGATCAGTCAGCTTTAAGGAAAAGTGTTGCAGATTGTTGAGTAGCGCTTGCAGCCATAGTCTATTTACTTGTTTCACCATGGCTGATAATGCAGCTTCAGGAACCTCTGTGGGCATGGATTGAATTGAATGTGTTAGTGTTTCTGTGCCATCAAAACGATGATTTATCCAGCGTGAAAAAGGTTTCAGGAAGGGTAAAAAACACAATAATCCCAGCAGGTTGAAACAACTGTGAAAAGCGACCAGTGAGTAGAGTGGGTCAGAAACTCCCAACCAGGAGAGTAGTTCAGGTAGAAAAGGTAGCAGAAATATAAAAGCGGCAATGTCGACGATAAAATTAAACAGCACGTGTGCCAGCGCCAAGCGTTTTTTAATAGCGCTGCCCGTTAAACTGCCGAGCACCGTGGTGCTGGTGGTGCCGATATCGGCACCGATAACTAGCGAGGCGGCGCCTGGAAGATCTATCAGCCCAGCGTGTAAGGCGGTCAGCGATAACATCATGGTTGCGGAACTGGACTGAATGATCGCCGTTATTAAAATACCAACCAGCAAATAGAGGATGGCAGGTTGCTCACTTAATAGACTGATATCCCATGACTGCGGCAGATTGGCGACACTGCTTTTCATCAGCGACAGACCGTATAATAGTAACCCTAATCCCAGTATCAATTTTCCCGCAGCGCGCCAGCGCGTGCCCGCTTTGAGTAGTACTTGGCTGAGGCAGCCGATCCCAAACAATGGGATTGCCAATACCTCGAGATCCAGTTTAAAGCCCAGCAAGGTTACTAACCAACCGGTGGCGGTGGTGCCGACATTGGCCCCCAATATTACGCCAATGCCATTATAAAGAGGCATGATTCCAGCACTGGCAAAGGCCAGCACCAGCAGGCTGACCATGGAGCTACTTTGTAGCAAGGTGGTGATAGCTACACCAAAACTGGCACTGCTTATGGGTGTCGATGTGGATTGTATTAACCAGCGTTTTAGCCGAGTGCGGCTGATGTCACGCAAGCCTTCTTCCAGACGGGACATGCCATAAAGGAAAATACCCAAGCCAAATAAGAGTTGCCAAAAGGGTGTCGTCATTGGGATCCTGCCTTTATTCTCGGAAGAATTAGCTTCTCTCAGTAGTATAAACTGGAAGATATCGATGATTGCTGGCCAATATCAATAAAACGACCAACTTTTGTTACTAAGCTATGAGACAAGCGCGGACTCAAAACATATTTAAGTGATGAAAATCCTATGCCTAATTCTTAATCGAATACTAACGATCCTCAGCCCAAACATATTCGCGGATGAAATGGACTTGTCTGACCCGAAATGGGCGGGTTGGTTGTTCAATGAAAAGGTGGCTTATACTTCCTATACCTGTTCACCTTGAGAGCTGTTTGTTAACGATTAGTGAGTAGCAAATGACAAACCACCGCCAGCAGAAGCGAGATCTGCTTGATGCCCTGAAAACATATCGACATAGGCTGGCCCGGACGGATGACATGCCTGATGAAGAAACCATCCATAAAATTCGGGTGCTGACAAAGCGCGTACGTGCTGAGGCGACACTCTGGGGGAGAGCGAAGTCAGTAACTAACATCCGAAAAGAGGCCAAAAAACTGGCCAGATGCCTGGCGCCGACACGCGAAGCGCAGGTGATGAGGGGGTTGTTTGAACAGCTGTTTGCGGCGGAGCTTGAGGAGTCTGCAGCATTGCGAGATATCTATCAGGCCCTGTTGGCTGAGGAAGCAAAAACGCCGCTGTCGCCGGGTAAGTTAACACGGCGTTTGCGAAGTGTGCAAAAGGGCGTCAAAAGGGTAAATTTGAAAGTTATCAAGCCAGTGGCGTACCCGTCATTGCTGAATCGTGCCCAGAGCGAGATTTTACGTTGCTATACCCAGCTGAAGCCGGAACAGCGAGAGAGCTACCACGATTGGCGTAAGGCGGTAAAAGCTTATCTTTTTTTGGCCAAAGTAGAGCCCGGTTTCAAAGCTGATCGCCGGCATAAGCAGCTAAAAGTACTGGGGGAGAAGCTGGGATTACTGCATGACCTTCATCAGTTGGATGATTGGCTGGCTATGCATGGTCACGGTCTGCTACCACGTCATCGGGCAGTTCTGGATAATTATGAAGAGGCCTTGAAGACAGCGATTGCCAAAAAAGCCAGACAGTCGCTGAAGTGCTGGCGACTAAGGTAGCCCTCTGTCTGGCAGTGAAGTTCTCGGGGCTGGCTTTCGGTGTCTGGCGGGCTTGTAAAGTGTCTCTCTTTAGAATATGTGGTTGAGAGCGTTATGAAATACAGAGTTGTTCCGGTTGCACCCTTTCAACAGAACTTTACCTCGTAAGCAGGTTAGTCATTTTTGAAAAACATGCGGAAGTACAGCGCGCTTAGTACTCTGGAAGGAAGCTGTAAATTAAACTGTGTATCTGCTCATTATTGTAGTGGCATATTGATTGGTGGGTTAGTGCAAAAGCGGGTTTTAAGTTGGAAGTGTGGACGAATGTGGGCACTTTGTTGGAAACGAGGTGGGTTGTCTGGATTTTTCCAGCTTCTTTTTTTTTAACTTGTTGATTTATAAGTGGTACCGGTGGGCGGACTCGAACCGCCACGCCTTGCGGCAACGGATTTTGAATCCGTCGTGTATACCAATTTCACCACACCGGCACATCGTCATACAGTTTTCGCAACGCCAGTTTGGAATATCACTAGGCGTGAATTGCGAAGGCGGGTCATTATAGCTAATTGCTTTTGCAGGTCAATTGATTGCGACGATTAATTAGCGTGTTATTGACGACGCTGAAAAACATCTTATGTCTCTGTTTTGCAAGATTTAATCACCGATTCGGGTGGTACTTTGTGTCGAATTTAGCTACCCTTGCCGCCAATTTTTATCCCTCACGAACGGGCTCAGGCAGACCATGCAGCTAAGTGATTTTCATTATGACTTACCAAAAGAGCTGATTGCCCTTTACCCGCAGGATGAACGCAGTGCCAGCCGTTTGTTGTGCGTGGATCGCGAAACGGGCGGAACATCTCACCGTGTCTTTTCAGATTTACCTGAGCTAATAAGCCCTGATGACCTGATTGTTTTTAATAATACCAAGGTGATGCCGGCGCGACTCTATGGCCATAAGGCAACGGGTGGCAAGGTGGAGTTGTTGATTGAGCGTATCACCGATACCAATAGCGCCATTTGTCAGATTCGTGCCAGCAAAGCGCCGAAGCCGGGAATGCGGATCAGTATTGCTGAAAATGTCTGGCTTGAGGTGACGGGGCGTGAAGACAGCTTTTTTTTGATTAGCTCGGGTGAGCAACCGTTGTTGACGCTGCTGGATGAACATGGGCACATGCCTTTGCCGCCCTATATTGAGCGCGACGATGAAAACTTCGATCGTCAACGTTACCAAACCTTGTTTGCAGAGCGTCCTGGTGCGGTTGCTGCGCCAACGGCAGGGTTGCACTTTGATGAGCCGTTGCTGCAGCGTATTCGTGAAATGGGTGTTGCCATTGGCTATGTGACATTGCACGTGGGAGCCGGTACTTACCAGCCAGTGCGCGTGGATGATATTCAAGATCACAAGATGCACAGTGAATACCTGGAAGTGGATGAACTGGTCTGTGAACAGATTCAAGCCTGCCGTGATCGCGGCGGTAAAGTGATTGCTGTTGGCACGACCTGCGTTCGTAGTTTGGAAACGGCGGCTATGAAAGCACGTGAACAGGGGTTGGAAATGGCACCTTATGCGGGCGATACGGATATTTTTATCTATCCCGGTAAGGATTTTTATTGTGTTGATGCGATGGTAACCAATTTTCACCTGCCGGAATCAACATTGTTGATGCTGGTGTCAGCGTTTACGTCGCGGGAAATTATGCTGGCGGCCTACGCCGAGGCGATCGAAGAGCGTTATCGCTTTTTCAGTTATGGCGATGCCATGTTTATCAGTGCTGATTTGGAAAATAAATGATAGAAAAAACTGCAGATTACATGACCTTTGCCGTGTCGCACAGCGATGGCGCTGCGCGCCGGGGCGAATTAAGTTTTGCGCGTGGTAAGGTACAAACACCAGCCTTTATGCCGGTTGGCACCTACGGGACGGTGAAGGGCATGTTACCGCGTGATATTGAGGAAATAGGTGCTGATATTATTCTTGGTAACACCTTTCATCTGATGCTGCGCCCAGGCCATAAAACCATTAAGGAGCTTGGTGGACTGCATAAGTTTAATGGCTGGAGTAAACCGATTTTGACCGACTCCGGTGGTTTTCAGGTATTTAGTCTTGGCAAGATGCGCAAGATTAGCGAGCACGGTGTGGTCTTTAGCTCGCCGGTTAATGGCGACAAAGTTGAGTTGACGCCGGAAAGCGCGATGGAAGTTCAGGCTGACCTGGGATCAGATATCGTTATGCAGTTTGATGAATGCACACCTTATCCGGCGACACGCGAAGAGGCTCGAACTTCGATGGAGTTGTCGTTGCGCTGGGCAAAAAGGAGTAAAGATGCTCATCATAGTTTGCGAGAAAATCCTGCGGCATTGTTCGGTATTGTGCAGGGTGGCATGTACGGTGATTTGCGTCGAGAGTCGCTCGCAGGGCTACTGGAAATCGGTTTTGATGGTTATGCGATCGGCGGATTATCGGTGGGTGAGCCGAAAGATGAAATGATGGCGACGTTGGATGAAACCGTTGAGCACATGCCAGCGGATAAGCCACGTTACCTGATGGGGGTGGGAACTCCGGAGGATTTGGTGGAGGCCGTGCTGCGCGGCGTTGATATGTTTGATTGCGTGATGCCTACGCGTAATGCGCGCAACGGTCATCTTTTTGTCAGCACGGGGGTTTTAAAAATCCGTAATGCCTCCAATAAGAAGCATGACGGACCTGTGGACGAAGAGTGTGATTGTTATACCTGTAAAAACTTCAGCCGTGCCTACCTGCATCACTTGGATAAGTGCAAGGAAATCCTCTTTTCACAGCTGGCGACAATCCACAATTTACGTTACTACCAAAGTCTGATGAAGGGTTTGCGAACCGCTATAGAACAGGGTAAATTGACCGACTTTGTCGAGCGCTTCTACTCTAAGCGAAATAGCCAGCGCCCCTAACTTTATACGATTATTTTACGGAGTTTATTATGAGTTTTTTTATTCCTGAAGCCGTTGCTCAAGAAGCCGGTGCTGCGGCCGGTGGTGGTAGCTTTGAGCCATTCATCATGCTGGCAATTTTTGTCGCTGTTTTTTACTTTCTGATTTGGCGTCCTCAGAGTAAACGTAACAAAGAGCACAAAGGCTTACTGGAAAGTTTGGGCAAAGGTGACGAGGTAAGCACAAGTGGTGGCGTGGTTGGCAAGATCACTAAGGTTGATGAAGGCTTTGTCGTGATTGAAGTGGCCGACAATGTTGAGTTGACTATACAGAAGCAGGCTGTTGTTAGTGTGTTGCCAAAGGGTACGCTGAAAGCCATTTAAGCGGACTGAAAATACGGGGCTGTGAGTGATCACGGCCTCTTTTTTATGATCGCTGTTTGATTTACTTTTTTTACAAAGGGAACAGGCAAGTCAATGCTGAACCGATATCCGCTATGGAAATACCTACTGATACTGACTGTGTTGGTGTTGGGCGGCATCTACGCTGCGCCTAATTTATATCCCGATGACCCGGCTATTCAGCTGTCAGGGGCGAGTTCTTCAACACCGGTTGATGCGGCGGTGATTAAACACGTTAGTCGTGCATTAGAAAAAGAAGGTGTTGACTTTAAGGCGCCTGAAATTAATGAGCGCAACGCTCTGATTCGCTTCAATAACAGTGATGACCAGCTGCGTGGTAAAGCAGTGGTGACGCAGGCACTGGGCGATGATTACCTGGTGGCTCTAAACCTTGCGCCAACAACCCCCGATTGGCTGCTTAGCATGGCGGCCTCACCGATGAAGCTGGGGCTTGATTTGCGTGGCGGTGTGCACTTCTTATTAGAAGTCGACATGGCTGAAGCGGTAAAGCAGCGCATGGCGGTTTATGTGAGTGAGATTCGTAATAAGCTGCGTGAAGAGAAGCTGCGCTATCGAAATATCAGTAACGAAAAAGACGGTAGTCTACGAATTAAATTTACAAAGCAAGCGGTGCGTGATCAGGCAGTCTCGCAGCTACGCACCGATTATCGTGAGTTTCTGGTTAGCGATTCCGAAGAAGATGGAATGTATTACCTTTCTTTGAAGCTCGATGAGAGTACGCTGCGTGAAATTGAAGATTATGCGATTAAACAAAACCTGACAACGCTGCGTAATCGGGTTAACGAGCTGGGGGTTGCAGAACCACTTGTGCAGCGGCAGGGCCGCAATCGGATTGTTGTCGAGCTGCCCGGTATTCAGGATACCGCGCTGGCCAAGCGAATTATTGGTGCAACTGCGAACCTTGAGTTTCGACTAGAGGCAGCGGCAGATGAATTGAGCAGTCGAACAGAGGTATTCTCTTTCCGTGATAAGGCAAAGGCTGGGCGAACTGCACGCTTGGAGAAAGACCTGATTATCACCGGTAATAGTGTGTCTAATGCGGCCACCGGTTACGATGAAAATGGTCAGCCAGAGGTGAATATTACGCTTGATGCCAAAGGCGGCAAGCTAATGAATCGTGCTACCCGTGATAACGTCGGGCGCTCCATGGCGGTGTTGTTTATTGAGCATAAAACACGCACACGATACAAAGAGGTTAATGGTGAGTTAGTGCCTGAATCAACAAAGTATGTTGAAAAGGGCATTATCAGCCTTGCCACGATTCAGTCGGCGCTGGGTAACCGTTTCCGTATTACTGGACTGGATAGCCCTCAAGAATCATCAGAACTCGCCCTGCTGTTACGTGCGGGCTCGTTAGCTGCGCCAATCTATTTCGTAGAAGAACGCACTGTTGGTCCAAGCCTGGGGCAGGAAAATATTGAGTTGGGCGTTAAATCAGTGCAGATTGGCCTGTTGCTGGTTGTCGCCTTTATGTTGATTTACTACCGTGTGTTTGGTGTTTTTGCCAATATCGCTTTGTGCGCTAACCTGGTCCTGTTGGTGGCGGTTATGTCAATGTTGTCGGCTACCTTAACCTTGCCAGGTATTGCCGGTATTGTGCTGACGGTAGGTATGGCAGTTGATGCGAACGTACTGATTTTTGCGCGTATCAAGGAAGAGTTGAAAAACGGCGTACCTGTACAATCGGCAATCCATGCCGGTTATGAGCGGGCTTTCTCGACTATTTTTGATGCTAATATCACGACACTTTTGGTGGCGGTAATTCTGTTTGCGGTGGGTACTGGGCCGGTTAAAGGTTTTGCGGTGACGCTGTCAATTGGTATCGTGACCTCTATGTTTACGGCTATTGTGCTGACCCGAGCGTTAGTTAATATGACCTATGGTCGTCGTAACATTAAAAAGCTACACATATAAGGGACGGCTAAATCGATGAAAACATTTAATTTCGATTTTATGGGTAAACGCCGTCTGGCAGCGATTTTTTCAATCGTGCTGTTAGTGGTTTCAATAGGCTCATTGGCATTTAAGCAGTTGTCTTTTGGTTTGGATTTTACCGGCGGCACACTGATTGAAGTGAGTTATCAGCAGACCGCAAATCTTAACCAGATTCGTCAGCAGCTTGAGCAGGCAGGTTATGAAAAGCCGGTGGTGCAGTATTTTGGTGCTGAAACCGATGTGCTGGTACGTTTGCCTCAGGGATATGATCAGCAAGTTGGTGCGCAAGTGTTGTCAACATTGAGTGAGCAGGGGCAATATGATGTTGAGCTGCGTCGCTCTGAGTTTGTCGGTGCACAAGTTGGCGAAGAGTTACGTGAGCAAGGCGGGCTGGGACTGTTGCTGGCGCTTGGCGTGGTGATGATTTACGTGGCGATGCGCTTTCAGCTGAAATTTTCGTTAGGTGCGGTGTTGGCGCTAGGCCACGATGTACTGATTGTATTGGGCGTCTTCTCTCTGTTGGGTTGGAATTTTGACTTGACTGTGTTGGCGGCTCTGCTCGCGGTCATCGGTTACTCGCTCAACGATACCATTGTGGTATCGGACCGTATTCGCGAAAACTTCCGTAAAATGCGCAAAGGTTCACCAACGGATGTTATTAACGAAGCGCTCAATCAAACCTTGGGGCGTACATTGGTCACCTCGTTGACAACGGTAATGGTGCTGATGGCGTTAACAGTTTTTGGTGGTGAGTTGATTCGTGGCTTTTCGGTGGCGCTGATGATTGGTGTTGTGATTGGAACCTACTCGTCGATTTATGTTGCGGCCAATGTGTTGTTGGCACTGGGAATCAGTAAAGAAGATTTGATGGTGCCGGTCAAAGAGGGTGCCGATCAGGAGGATATGTCCCCCTAACGCCAATATGGTTATATAGGTATTAAAAAGCCTGCAAATTTAGTTGCGGGCTTTTTTGTTTAATTAAAAGCCACACTACCAGTGGTGAAGAGAAAGTCATGTTAGATCTGAAAAATATTCGAATTGTGCTTATTGATACCAGTCACCCAGGCAATATTGGCGCGGCCGCTCGTGCTATGAAAAATATGGGGTTGGATAAACTGTACTTAGTGGCGCCACAGAAATACCCGCATGAGCAAGCAGTGTGGCGGGCATCAAATGCGGTCGACGTGCTGGACAAGGCGGTTGTGTGTGAAACGCTTGATGAGGCGCTTGATGGTTGTCAGTTGGTGTTGGGCACGAGTGCCAGAGATCGCAGCATGCCCTGGCCAGTGATGGATCCTCGACAAAGTGCTGAGACGGTCATGAGCGAGCCGGAAGAGCACCAAGTGGCTATTCTGTTTGGTCGCGAAGATCGAGGTATGACCAACGAAGAATTACAGCGCTGTAATTTTCATTTACAAATCCCGGCAAACCCAGATTACAGTTCACTGAATTTGGGGACGGCCGTGCAGGTGGTTTGCTATGAATTGCGAATGGCTATGTTGAATCGTGATGGTTTGAAAGAGGCGTGGGACTGGGAAAATGAGTGGGATGTTGGTCCAGCTTCAGCCGATGAAATGCGCTATTTTTTGGAGCACTTTGAAGAGACTCTCATCGAATTGGGGGTTATTATTCCCAGTCGTCCTCGGCAGCTGATGCCGCGAATGAAGCGGTTATTTATGCGTAGTCGCATGGATAAGATGGAAGTCAGTATAATGCGCGGTATCTTAAGTGCCGCGCAGAAGTTGATTCACAAAGGTTAGTGCGAGCTTATTTTGTGCTGAGATTTGGACGTGTGCTCGTCGTCATTTGCCATGTGGAAGGCCCTGTTTAACTTGTTGAGGGTGTGAATGTAATTTTGCAGGGCTAGCTTGGTTTCGTCGATGTTGCTGTAAGGTCCCTTGGATTGGCCGCCACGTATCAGGAAATACCAGGCATCCCCTGAAAAATAAATGCGATCGCTACGAAAAGGGAAGTGACCGGTTTCACCGTCTCGATGTTGTTGTGCTGTTTGTACCATATTGTGTTCCGGGTGCTATTTAAACGGCTGTTAATCCTTGAATACTGCCTGGTGAACATCCCGCTACACCTTGAGCTTATGGTTAGAGTGTAGTCGATTTTTTAATTGGTATGGAAATATTGGTTTTTTGTTATTTTTAGAGTTTAAAGAATCCTCATGTTTGAGCGTTTAAAAGAAGAAATTAACTGCGTTTTTGATCGTGACCCCGCCGCGCGGAATGTGTTTGAAGTTTGCACAACTTACCCTGGATTGCATGCCATCTTTATTCATCGAGTCAGTCATTGGCTGTGGTTGAGAAGCTGGAAGTGGCTGGCGCGCGCGTTATCAACATTTGCGCGTTGGGTGACGGGAATTGAGATTCATCCGGGTGCAAAAATTGGACGACGTTTTTTTATTGATCACGGCATGGGCGTTGTGATTGGTGAAACTGCTGAGGTGGGTGATGATGTGACTCTGTATCATGGTGTAACTCTAGGCGGCACTACCTGGAATAAAGGTAAACGTCATCCAACGCTTGCTGATGGCGTCGTTGTTGGGGCTGGCGCTAAGGTGCTTGGGCCGATTCTCGTCGGTCGGAATGCGCGTATCGGATCTAATGCGGTGGTGACCAAAGAGGTGCCTGAAGGGGCGACGGCAGTGGGCATTCCTGGTCGAATTATCACGCAGGAGCAAAAACAGAACAGGGATGGAGAGGCGGAGAAGCGTCGCCAGGATATGGCCAGTCGAATGGGCTTTGACGCCTACGGGGTTACGCAGGATTCACCCGACCCTGTTGCTAAGTCAATCCACGGTATTCTTGATCATATGCACGCAGTTGATGAGCGCTTGGAAACCATGTGTAAAGTGCTGAAGGCGATTGATAAGGAATTTAAAATTAAGGATTTACCTGAGCTTGATTGCGATTGTCTCGATGATGAGCCGAACGCTAGCCCAGAAGAAAAAAGTTAAGGTGCCGTTATCATTTCTGCAAGGTCTGTAGCGAACAGTAAGGTGGTGCTGCTCAACTAATGACTGAGTCTCTGGTAAATAGTTTGATCTCGCTAAAGAGTGCTATAGACCTTGTCTTTCGAATCGTTCAGCGAAGCTCATAAAGCTGGCTTTATGTTGTTGCTAAGTGCGCTTTAGCGTGTCTTTTAGTTCATACATTGGGTTGTTGCTTTCGTCGGCATCGCTAATTCCTTTGGCCTTGTAGGTGGTATTTGTTGCTAGGCAATCATTGGTTTTATTCCGGGCTGATGCTTAAAAACAGCGTTGATTATGGCAATTCCGTCCTTTGGATTTGAGACACTTAATTGTTCCTTTTCACTGTTGGTTGAAATTTAGGAAACAAAGAAACAATTACTTATAGCAGTTGTTTTTACCATTCGAGAAAATCCTTTTCTTAGTTTTATAGAAATAAGGAAAGGATTTTCGCAATTTATTGTGATTTGGGCTATTCACATGTTTTAAAAGAACGTCAGTGCAAGTCCTCCAGAATACGCAATTGCCTGCGCTGGACGGATTTGCGCACTGTGCTGGTGACAACTGATCAGGCGTTCTGGTTAGCACTGCGCACCCTACTGATGTTACTGCACAGGAATATGATGCAAGTTTTATGTTAGTGAAGGCTTTCAGAGCAATAAAAAGCCCTGCGTGATGGCAGGGCTTGGCGGGGTTTTTGGTCGTTAAATTTATCAACCTACCTAATTTACGTAACTAATAGTCACTGCTCCCCACTCAGTGCGCTTTGTTGGAGCGTCACCCGTAGCTGAATAAGAAATTTGAAGCTCTGTATTTTTTACCCACTTTATATGGATATCTGACTGCCCGTGTAATGTAAAAACCCAGTCATCATATTCATCCTGATCAAATTCAGACTCTATATGACGAAGGCTTACCACTCGAACATAAGGGGTTGTAGCCCCACAGTTTCTCTCAAAGATATTTGCAACATACATCCCATTAGGTGACTTACTCTCGCCTAGGTGATCTACAGTACATAAATCACCGCAACCAGAAAGAAACAAGACTAAAAACATATACAGAACTTTCATCCTAGTACCCCATGCACTCACAATAACTTGCTCCATTTTTAATTTGCTCCTGATCATAGGGATCATCTCCATACGGATATCCACCCCACGGTCTGCCAAAGTTCGTCCTTGTTGGATCAGCTTTCTGATTTGCCCAGCCAGCACCACGCTGCAAAATATTTAGTGGGAGCCCAAAGGCACTTCCTGTTGCACCAAAATTAAAATTACCAAAGTCTTCAAATTTTGCTCCCTTTTGCTTGTAGTCCCATGGGCCTTTTCCTCGAACTTGCTCAAAAAACCAAAGAGGGTTCCATTCATTTTTGGCTAGCGACATGTTGACGTTTACGTAGGCACCAGGTGGAGCGGGCGGGATCTTTCCACACTTTGTTTGTGTCATTTCTGAAGTGTAGTAGCCGTTAGGGGGCAGCGGTCCAACAAAATTATCTGGATACTCTATTAATCCGAAAGGGTCAAAGGAGTTTATAGGGTTACCACTAACATACCCATAAGTGTTAATCCCACCATTCAAGCCAATCGGATCAGATTGGATGTACCGCCCAATCGTGGGGTCGTAATCCCGGAAGTAGTTGTAAACTAATCGAGGGGGGTATCTGCTCTTGTTTTAGAAGTTTATGGTGAGGTTATACTAGCTATTTTCTATCATCCCAATGAAAACGAATCGGGATTATTGTTCATCTGAAATCCGGGCTTATTAAGCGTTTTTTCCAAGACAGTTAATGTTTGAATGATCTCTTCAAATGCAGGCACTTCTCCATAAATCATGCCTCGCATATTCATGTAATCATTCTTGAGATGATTAATCACCGCCTCATCTGGGATTAGCTTGAAATCATGCGTTAGACAGGCGTCATAATTAGCAAATGCACTGCGATAAAAACACTTTTTATGCTTTACGACATCCTTGAGTAAGTCTCTATCTCCCATTGCCGCTGGACCAATCTTTGATCTAGTGAGCCGATAAAGATCATACCAGTGCCTAGATAATCGTTCTGCGTTAGCTTTAATTGATTCACGCCCGCATTCGGCATGAATGAGAGTTACCTTTTCCCAAAAGGTACGCTCAGGAGAAAGAACCACAGCTTTCGCGGTTGGAAATGCCAACCCCATCTCGTTTAATCTTTCTGACGCATCTGGCAATACGTCATGAGTAGCATTAGGAATAATTATATTTCTACCGCCTAACTCAACAAGAACACTACTTCGAACGTAGTCATCTTCCTGTGCAGTTAAAGAAGGAAAATGAAGCCAAATCTTTTCTCCATCATCCGAGTGCTCAATCTTCATTTGTTCGGCAAAGGGAAGTTCATTAACTTGGCTTTGGATGTGCGGGATGACCTTTTCTGAGGCATATGCTTTTAAAACTTCTTTTAGTCTGTCACTAAACTTTCTAACTTGACTGTTTGAGACTCCTTCTGAAAAGGGATCGAAATCATCATCGACACTATCTGCTAAAGCTCGGTAATCAACTGTAATATCAATATCTTCCGAAAAACGGCTGATTGCATTAAAGACCTTAGATAACGATGTGCCTCCTTTAAAAGCAATAGGCAGACTGTTGGGTATTGAAAACATCGCATCGAGCGCCCAGCAAACCCAAATATCCTTTTCAAGTACATTCGCCCCTCTTTCGAATTCTAGTGCCAAGCTTTCAAGAATCTCCTTTCGTTCATTCCAATCTAAATGTAAAAATTGTTCCGTCATTAATGAATCCTTTCTAGAGAGGCATTTTTTAATACAGTTTCCATCCAAGCTGGTTTGTCTGCGCTCATAAACTCAAGTAGCTCTTCTGCTTTAAGCTGTGAACAGACCTTTTTTACAGCGTGTACGGTGACTCCTTCTTTACCCAAATACCAAAGTGCAGATAGTGCTAGGCCAGATCTTTTTCCTGCTAATTGTAACTTGCGATGGCTAGCGTGAATCATGGTGACCTTTAGAGATCCGACTAGGAATGATCGGCTAGAGCCGCTTGTATAATAAACAGGCTGTACTTGCGTTTGAGTCGAAAGCTGAAAACGGTTGGCAGCTTCAGCTCCATGAACCTGAATAGTTTCACCGTTGGATTCAGCGATCACCTTAACCACCTTGTTGATTGAGGGAGTCACTGACCCAATAAATCTGTTCTCTTTCGGGCGAACGTAAACACCTTGAGTTACGCGCTTAATCAGTCCCTGCTCAACCAGGCGAGAGAGCGTTTTGTCCACAGCTGCACGAGAACCAAGCTTTTGAAAAGCTCGTGTAGAGAAAGGCTCTCCTTTTGAGATTTTATTGATTTTGCTTGTAATAGCTTGAACTGTAGTCATGATAACTCTTCCTTCTTTGTCAGAAATTATAGAGTTTTTTCAGACTTTTTCAAGTTGGACCGCATTCGCTAAGCCCATCGACAGAATCAAAGCAATGCGCAGCATCTCCAGCAGAGTGTGCAGACCAAACCAGCACAGATGAGCATGTTCCAAAAGAATGCCCGTTAAAGTCCACCAGAATACGCAATTGCGTGCGCTGGACGGATTTGCGCACGGTGCTGGTGATAACTGAACAGGTGTTCTGGTTTGATCTGCGCACCTCACTGGGATATCTGCGCAGAAGACATAACGTAGATTTTTATTCAGGGAAAGGCTTTAAAACAATAAAAAGCCCTGCACGATGGCAGGGCTTGGGGAAGGAAGCGGCTATTAAAGTTTAATCTCGCTTAATTAGGATGCATCCCAACTGTACCATTCTCAACAAACAACCAGCTATAGAATGACCATAATCCAAAACCCAAAAAGGCTAGTGCAAATATAATTGCCATGTACTTTCCTTCAGGATAAGACATCCAACGACACAACCAAATAATAAAACGACAAACCAGTAACTTATTTGGCTGAAAATATGCGTATAGAAAAACACACCCTAAAAAAAGGAAAAAAGCCGCTTCATAAAAAAGGAAATTGTTATTTTCTTTACTCGGGGCCATCACATATAAAAAGACCAGGAGCCCTAATACAAATGAGCTACCCGCTATATCTATAATAATATTTGTATTACTTTTATTCACATCCACACGAAGACACCTCGACATTTGTTACAGTTGAAGAGCCAAGTGTTAAAGTTGCCCCAACATCTAGACCTCTTAAATCACCACCTTCTCTAGAATATGCATCTCCAAGTCTTACCTTGCCAATTGATCCGCCAAATTTACCAACAAGAATGCCTAATTGAAGAGCACCAAAACCACCATTAAACACATCCGGCTGTATTGTGTCTCTATGATCTTCGAAAGATATATTGCCGCGTGATTCAGATGCTTTAAATCCGACACCTCCTGCGGGGCCAACAGCTTGAATTGTTACTTTAGCTTCCTGACCATCCACGCAGTCTGATGTCAAAATAAACTCCATCCATATGCTCCCCACACCTCCAACCAAGCCACGGGCATGGAAATCACCTTTCCACCTGAGCAGCCCAAACGGGTCAATATAGGTTGTAGGATTCCCCCCTACATAAGCATAAGTATTAATACCGCCAGCCAGTCCAATTGGGTCGGACTGAATGTACCGCCCAATTGTCGGGTCGTAATCCCGAAAGTAGTTGTAGTGCAGCCCAGACTCTTTATCTAGATACTGCCCCGGGAAGCGAGTGTCATTGTCGAGGGTGTTGGTGGTGATTTCTGCCTCCCCAAAGGGTTTTTGTCGACTTTCCCACACTACGATCTGATTTTGATCCGTAGCAACCTGCGGTCTACCAAGGTGGTCATTATGGAGGTAGGTTACGGTGGTGAGAGTACCGCCGGTAGTTTCAATCCCCCCTAAAGCAGAAGTAATCATATATTGCGTGGCGGCAACGGGCCAAACAGTGGCGTAAGCTTCTGCACTTACTGTTCCCTGAGAAGGGTTCACGCTAAGGCCACAATAACCTGTACTCTCCACGCTCAAATATCGGATTCCATTATGAACATAATCATCCCATCCGCCCTCGGCAACGACTCCGGTCAAGGTGATATCACTGTGGGGTTGTCCATTTTTATTTTCGACTAACCGGCAGGTTTTGTTAGTGATATTGAAGGTTAGGTCTAGATCCCAAATATCCGTATTAACAGTTTTTTGAGTGCTTAGGCTGATAACTTCCTGGATGGGAGTGCTACTGGCACTATGCAAGCTGACTTTTAAGTGATCAAGGTAGATATATTCTCGAATGGGCGTGCCATCGGTCGGTTTGGTAGCGGCGAGTAACTTGCCGGCACTGTCGTAGTGGTAATGCTCATCCTGCGTGGGGTTCTGGGAGGTTTTTGCAACCCGTTGCCCCAGCGCGTTGTATTCGTATACCGCGGTGGCGGTGCTGTTCTTGGTTAGGATGCTGTAACGGTTGGCGTTGTTGTATGCCAGGCTATGCACGGTGCCATCGGTCTTGGTATCGGTAATGATGTTGCCGTTAGCATCATACTGTAGCGTTCGGTTTGCGATGGTTGTGCCATCATCACTGGCCACCTGATTCAGACGGTTGCTGGTGCTGCTGTAGCTGTAGGTATCGGTGGTGGTATTAGCGCCTTCGGTGGTGACCTTTTTAGTGCGGTTACTGACGGCATCATACTCGAATTCTAGCTCACCATAGCTGCCATCGGCATCGGTCAGGCGATTAAGCTTGTCGTAATCGAAGAGTTGGCTTTCGGCACTGGTTTTTTGATCCACCAGGCTGGTAATGTTGCTGTTAGGGTCATAACCGTAGTTGAGGTCCAGTACCGCTGCACTGCCCTGAGCTTCAATGTCCGTAATGCGGTAGTCCTGATCATAGCTGACGCTATGCGTCATACCATTACCATAGGTGTAGGTGGTCATCGGCCCAAAGGGAGCGTAAGTGACGGCGCTGATGACGGGATCGACGGTAGCGCCGGCATCAGCCTGGGTGGTCACGGCATTAATACGCCCGGCGGTATCACGACTATAGTTGACCAATCGCCCAGAGGGGTAGGTGATCTGGGTGAGGTTATTAGCCAGGTCATAGCTGTAGAGCAAAGTGTAAGTACGGCTCTCGATGACGGTGGTTTTTTCAATCAGGTTATTGCGGTGGTCATACTTAAAGCTGGTGTGACCACTGGCGTCATCAATCTTGGTTAAGCGGCCTATGCCGTCATTACCGTTGGCGGTGTCATCGTAGGTGTAGGTGACGTTCTCCGCGGCGCTGGCCGGGTAGCTAATGGCGATTAAACGGTTGAGGGCATCGTAGCTGTAATTAACCACGACACCGCGGGCATCGGTTTGTTTCGTGCGGTTGCCGGCGGCATCGTATTCATAGGTGGTCATGCTCGTATCAGGACTATCAATGGACAACAGATCACCGTGGCCGTTGTAAGTATAGGTGGTGACCAAGCCGCGTTGATCCGTCACCGTTTTGATTCGGTCCTGACTGTCGTAGGTGTAGTTAATGGTGTTGTTATCGGGGTCCGTTTGGGTCACGAGGCGGTTGAGGGCGTCGTAAGCTTGTCCGGTTGGGTTCAGCTTGGCATCGGTGATTTGGGTGGCATTGTCGTTCTTGTCATAACCCACCTGGGTAGTTTGGTTATTAGCCCCTACATCACGCATCAGGCGACTTAATTCATCAAACACGCGGGTTTGGGTTTTAACGATCACGCCGCTGCTGTTTTTGACGTCCTCTTTGGTACGATTCCCGGCCGCATCCAACGTGTACTCAATTCGCTCATTCAAATTGTTTTGAATAGCGACTAACCGTTGGGCGGCATCGTATTCGAAATCTAGGTAAGAGGCATCCGGCAGGGTAATGCGGGTGATTTGGCCCACGGCATCATAAGTAAAAGAGGTGACCGCATCCAAGGCCGTGTTACCGCCGGGGTCCTTCACCGTGGTTTTGGTGAGCCAACCGCGCACATGGTACTCAAGCAGGGTTTCAACACCATTGGCATCGGTGACCTTACCGGCTAAGCCACGACCATTGTAATCACTGTATTGGGTGACATGCCCAAGTGCGTTGGTGACACTGGCCAGGTTACCCTTATTGTCATAGCTGTAGCTGCTCACATCGGAGACATCCGTGCGCGGACCGTTCATGGTGGCCATTTGGCCGGCACCATTGGTGCCCGACGGGTGATAAGTATAGCTGGTAGCCCGCTCAGCGGCATAGCTATGGGAAACGCCAACACTGATCGCCAGTGCTAACAGAGAAATTGCGTAACGGTGAGTCGTCATAAGATCGTCCTTGGTCGTCCTGTGAATATAAGCGGCCCTTACCAATCAGCCGCCGTTCAATTTAAATCGTTTTAACCCCAGGCCCTAAGGCACCGGGGTTTCCTTACGTTCCAGTAATAAACCTTGCGCATCGTAACTAAACTCAATCACCCGATCCGGCTCGGTGATCTTCACAGGCAAACGATAATCAGCATGCCACTGGGTGGTAATCACCCGCTGCTGGGGCGTACCCTTGGCTTCCGTGCGTTTCACCTCCAAGCCACGAGCGTCGTGATCATAGTCCGTGATATTGCCTTCCCAGTCGGTGACTAAATCCTTAAAGCCATTGGCATCGTAGGTATAGGATTGATTGGCTGCAGCGCAGTTGGCCGATTGATGACCTTCAACCTGCGTCATTTTCAGCTCACCGTTTATATCAGCAAAATGGTAGGTATTTTGCTTACCTAAACTATTAGTTAATGTCCGGCTACCGTCGGCATGGTAGAAGAACTCTGTGCGCATAATCCCCGAACCTAAAATGCTCTTTTCACTGCTCAATGCTCGTCCTGACGCATCATAAGAAACACTAGAGACTCTCTCACCGATTTCATTTTCGAATCCCGTAATATAATGGGGATAACGGGGGTCTTCGAAGAAATATGCCACCCTAGGGTTATCCGAATCATCACCGGGTGTTGAGTCTGGATAAAACACAGCTTTTAATCGATTAAGCTCATTAAAAGTATCATAGCTATAGCTAATTTCTGTAGTGTCAGGTAATGCAACCCTTACAACCTGCCCAACACCGTTTAAATGAAGCGTCAACTGTTGTTGATCCTTAATAACCGAGACATTCCCTGCTGCATATTCAAGCTCTATAAGCTCACCATTAAGCTCTTGTATAGAAATTAGCTTTCCTTCGGAATCATACCTCTCGACTTTATTATTATTTAACGTCAGCTCGTAAAAGTTCCCAACAGACTTCAAAACTTCTGTCCGCTTCAACGGAGACCAAAAGCTGCTTCCACTACGATAAAACTCTAAAACCTGCCCATCAGGTCTATACGCTCTAGATGGAACTGATACATTGGAACTAATGGAAAGTGCTTGCCGATAGTTAAAACCCCAACCCTGATTAAAGCTGTTATAGTGACGAACAACCTCAAGCGGGTGAAATCCTTCACCGCTATAATCGACCACCTTAAAATATTTATTACCAGTGCCTATGTTGACGGGGTTACAAGTATTATTTGGGCTTTGACCTTTATTTACCTCATTATTGGCAGGTGTATAGTCATCTATACACCTAATAGCCGTGTTAATGATATTTACAGCTGGCCCTAATTGCCGGTGCCAACATTGTGCGCTTCTACCATCTTCAAACAGTGTCGTGTATGCGTAGGTAAGGTGCGGATACCCAATTAAAGACATGTCATAACTACTACATGCAGCTTCCGCGCTTTCGTAATACTGAATCGTTGGATTAGATGTATACCATCCATAGCCTCTATCACTACCTACACAAATGGATTCACTCGCTGAAGCTAATGCAGGAATAAATATAAATACAGCCGCTGCAATTGACTTAAATTTACAGTGTGTCGGGTGCAAAAAAGGGTTAGGGATTAAATTTATACCAAATCGCTTCTGGTTATTTATTTCCTCCCCGACCCCGTTTAACTTGCTCCTAATAAAGGTTAACAGTAACACTGCGTATCGGGGAGTCGCCATAAGATCGTCCTTGTTCGTCCTGTAAAAGTAAGCGGCCCATACCGGCTAACCGCCGTTCAATTTAAATCGTTTTAACCCCAGGCCCTAAGGCACCGGGCTTTCCTTACGTTCCAGCAATAAACCTTCTGCATCGTAACTAAAGTCAATCACCCGGTCCGGCTCGGTGATCTTGGTGGGTAAACGGAAGTCGGGGTGCCACTCGGTGGTAATCACGCGTTGCTGTGGAGAGCCTTTGGCTTCGATCCGCTGTACTTCCAGACCACGGGCATCGTGATCATAATCGGTTATATTGCCTTCCCAGTCCGTGACTAGGTCCTTAAAGCCATTGGCATCGTAGGTGTAGGATTGGTTAGCGGCGGCGCAGTTGGTGGATTGATGGCCTTCAACCTGGGTGACTTTGCGCACACCGTGTATGGTGGTGTAATGATAGGTGGTTTGTTTAGCTAGAGCGTTGATCGCTATTGTTCTAGGGTCAATACCATCTTCAAGATTCGTATAATCAATAGCGACCTTGTCAGCCCCATTGGCATGTTCAGAGCTTATCACGCGCCCTTGAATATCATATTCCCAAGTTGCTAACCGGTTCCCCTTCTCATCCGTAATGCCGGTTAATTTGTTCATATAATGAAGACTTTCATAATGATAAGTTCGAGAGCCTGAACCGTTAGGATAATTTACGCCTATTAATCGTCCATGCTCATCGTAACTGTAGGTAGATAAATTACCATCGGGATCAGTGAAACCTGTGGTAAAGCCTTCGCCATCCAGAGAAAGAGCCAAACTACTAGCAAGATTATCAGTTACTGTGATTGCGTTACTGGTGTAAGTAAAGGTGTGAGACAGTCCCTCTAAACTCGTGATTTTGGTGATTCGACCACTTGCGTCATAATCTTCTATCTGGTCATTTGTGGTGGTATAACGCCACGCAGTAATATTGCCTGCGCCATCATCAAAATTTACTAAAGCGCCTTTAATGTCTGCATCCGAGGCCCAGCCACCGGCTCCATCTGAAGTAAATGATAGCTTTTTACCATCTGAGCGAACCAGTTTTACAATCGTTTCGCCAGGAACATAGGATACTTCTGAGAAAAATTGCCAATCACCACTCGTTGAATTGAAGTTCCTCTCAACAGCCAAAGGAAACACCCCCTGACCAACAAAATCCACTTCGTGACGAAAATGGTTTCCCACCCCAGGGTTAATGGCGTCGGCCCCTTTCGCTAAGCCTGGTACAGAGCATGTACCTCCTTCACTTTTACCCTGATCTGCTGCTAAACATTCATCTGTCACAGGGTCAAGCTGGTGACTAGTACTACAAGCCCCCGCACCATAGGCAAAAAAGAACAATTTTTTGATTTTCTGAGTAGGCGTACTGCCTGATAAACAATCGGCACTATTCGCATGGGAAGGTCTCCAAGTAACACTGCCATCACGATGTGTTTCTTTATCAAGCGAATCACAAGTTAGGTTGGCAAAATAATAAGGATATGTTTGTGGCCAACCACCATGATTATTAAAACAAGTATAGGCTCCTGGGTCAGCTTTATTTGCTTCTTCATGACAAGCCACTATAGCTGATGAATAATCCTTATAATACTTTACAGACCCATAACTATTATCAGGAAGGAAGAAGCATAAGAGTGGAAGAAAAATACCGTATATGAAGCCGGTTGAGTAAAATTTTAATCCGCTCTTAGTTCGCATATTTAATAGTTGGCTTACCTTAATTCTAATATCCATATTCATGAGTTCTACCTGATAAACTAACTTCATTGTGCGGGAGTTTCCTTACGTTCCAGTAATAAGCCCTGGGCATCGTAGGTGAAATCAATCACCCGATCCGGCTCGGTAATTTTGGTGGGTAAACGGAAATCAGGATGCCACTGGGTGGTGATTACACGCTCCTGAACCGTGCCTTTGGCTTCAATACGTTGTACTTCCAAGCCACGGGCATCGTGATCGTAATCGGTGACATTGCCTTCCCAATCCGTGACTAGATCTTTAAAACCGTTGGCATCGTAGGTGTAGGATTGGTTGGCTGCGGCGCAGTTAGCGGATTGGTGGCCTTCAACCTGAGTGACTTTGCGCACGCCGTGAATAGTTGTGTAGTGGTAGGTGGTTTGTTTGCCGAGTTCATTGGTGACGGTGACGCGAGGATAAACAGCGTCATTAAGGTACGTGTAATCCAATGAACCGGCTCCAGCACCATTTGCATGTTCAGAGCTAATGGCCAGCCCTTTACTGTCATAAGCCCAAGTTGAAAAACGGTTACCGTTTTCATCTGAAATACCCGTCAAGGCATGAGGGTGATCAACATCTTCGTAGTGGTAAATGCGTTTGGGGTTATCTGTATTAGTTGGTGTATCATCGGGGTAGGTGATGCTTTCTAAATTACTTTTTGCATCATAGCTGTAAAGATAACTTTCACCGTTAGTATCAACCAATCGATTTATTCTTTTCCTGCTATCGTAACTAAAGAGAAGTTCATTACCGTGTGAGTCAACCACTTTATCCAACGTAGCTGGGTTATCGTCACCACCTTCAGAGGTAGCAAGATTATAAGACAAAATTTGAGATACACCTTGAGCCCCACTTATATTAGTAAGCTGGCCTGCAGCATTATAAAATTCAGAGTCATCATTCGTCCCCGTGTAGTGCCAACCTTCACGGTTACCATGTTGATCAACAGTTTCGAGCAAAGAACCAACGGTATCAGGGTCCCCCTGCCAGACACCTGCAACCTCATTAAAATCAAAAACTTGTCCATTTCCCTGATAAACCAATGCATTTCCATCAGCCTCATCCACTCGTTTAGAATAATTATGAGTCCACCGAAGCCCTATATTCGAAATGCGATCGAAAGCTAGACTGTTATAACTCCGAACAAAGTACACGCCTCCTGATTTCCTAACAGTAAAGTCTGTTTCTTTTTGATATTTGCTGCCTATCCCTGCAACGATTGGGTTGAGTACAGCTACATGGGGCGCGTTGCGGCTACATTCATTATCATGTTTTTCAGGATTAACTCCTATGCACACATACCCATCACTCTGATAATAACGGCTTGAGTTTATATCACTTGGCATAAATGCTAGCCCGCTACCCTCTGGACAAAATTGCTGCGCACATGCTTCTGGATTATAACCATCCTCATAGATCGTTCCGTCTTCATCGGCATCATAGTCAAAATAGTCGCTTGGACATTGCCACCGAGGACCTGCAATATAATATTGATTGCTGCGTGTGAGGACTTGTGCGTCACCCAAATTATGAATTTCACAACCATCTGGGTTGTATCCATCAGAATACCCAGTTGCAAATGAACCATAAGTTATAGTTCCAACTACTTCTTCACCCACATGTTTTTCGCGATAATGCGTAGGGCAAGAATAAACGCCTCCAAGAATATAATTTGGTTCATTACATCTCACTTTAACCTGAGCCCCATTTGGAGCTGTACCAGTACACTGTCCTGGAAGTACGCTCGATTCACGTTCTACGGTTTGCTTTTCATTACCTATATATATCCAAGGCCATACTGGACTGGACCTATCTTCCCTTTCAGTTAAGACCAACGGCACAGGAAATGCGTATTGAGCAAAAGCAGGTGTTATAGACAAAGAGGCTAATAACGAAACAAGTAAACCTAACATCCATTTTCGAGGAAACATCATATTGTTTATTCCTTATTTACATTCTTACAGCATCGTCTTAATAAACTGATTTTAAGGTGTCGGTGTTTCCTTACGTTCCAGTAATAAACCTTGAGCATCGTAACTAAAATCAATCACTCGATCCGGTTCGATGATTTTGGTGGGTAAGCGGAAATCAGGGTGCCACTGGGTGGTAATCACTCTCTCTTGAGCAGTTCCCTTTGCTTCAATGCGCTGTACTTCCAACCCACGAGCATCTTGGTCGTAATCGGTGACATTGCCTTCCCAGTCCGTCACTAAATCCTTAAAACCATTGGCATCGTAGGTGTAGGATTGGTTGGCAGCCGCGCAATTGGCGGACTGATGGCCTTCGACTTGGGCGACTTTGCGTACACCGTGGATAGTGGTGTAGTGGTAGGTGGTTTGTTTGCCGAGTTCGTTGGTGACGGTGATGCGGGAGTCAACAGTATCCATTTGACTGTAATCCAGCGTGGTTTTTCCGATACCGTTAGCTATTTCACTGCTGATTGCCTGGCCTTGTGCGTCATATTGAACCGTTGAGGTGCGGTTTCCATTTTCATCGGTGATGCCTGTGACATGATCAGGGTAAGCAGCATTTTCATAGTGGATCGTTTGATACGGGTTATCTTCACCGAAGGGGTTTAAACCTGACTGGTTCGGCGTTGCATCCGGTTTGGAAATATAGGTAAGCAATCCAGCTGCATTGTATTGATAGCGGTATTGCTGATTAGCCCCTGCATTCACTGCTGTTATTTTTCCATTGCCGTCTAGCGATAATACAAGGCTCTCATTCGCCGAATTGATAGTAATTTGGTTTATCTCATAAACGAGAGTGTGAGCTAATCCACTTCTATTCGTGATGTTTGTTAAGCGACCATTTGCGTCGTAACTCTCCGTGGTGTCATCTGGCAACCCAAGCTTAAAACCCAATCCATCATTTACCAGGTGTGACGTGCTACCCGGGTCACCTTGCCAAACGCCATTGGTTTCTGTAAAAGAATACTGTTTACCGTCAGGGCGATGTAGTATTGCGACTCGCGGTGTGGCACTGGTCACCACAATTTTTTGTTGGTAATTCCAAGTCCATTGGCCTGTAAAGCTGTTATAGAAACGGGAGATGCTAATAGGGTAGGTGCCACTGCCTTGGTAATCAGTGATCTTGTAGAATTTATTGCCGGTAGTGATATTAATAGGACGAGGTGTCATTGAGCACTGTTGTAACCCTAAATTTTTAGGATATAACCCACAACTACCTATTTCTTTACTACCAGCCTCATTATTAAGTATTAGCCCTGCAGGGCAGGAATCACCAAAACGCCTAGCTCGGTCGAAGCCTCTGCCCTCACTAGTAGAGATAAAGATCATTCGGCAACTAAAAAGATCATAACCTGATTTTTGAATACCTGAATACCTGAATACCTGAATACTGCCAATACTGAGTAGAAATCGGTTGAGTAGTAAAGGAAGTTTCACAGGTCTCAGAAGGGCTTGTAAAAGACCCTCCTATATCGTCGGAAGTCCAATAATAATCAACAGCTGAAACAGGAGAGGAACAAAGAGAGGCTAGGATAAATAAGAAGGGTGTCAGACTGTTTCGCTCAGACTTAATCTGCCTGAGACTACCTTTCCATGACAAAGACATCCGTTTGCTTCGCACTCCTTGCGCATTAAAAATATGGTCACGAGGCTAACGAGTTTATTGTTGAAAAACAACTTCTTTATTTGGAGGCGTAACTGAGATTGTGTGGGGCAGGCTTCCTGCGTATTGGTTATTTCGATTGAAATTTTATCTGCCTCCAATTAAGCCTTCGCCATTTTCCCTCTCCCGTGGGGAAATCTATGAAGCTATTAGTCTTAATAGGGGATTACCTTGCGAGCACAGTAGCACACGCAAACTCACTATAAGGGGATATATAGTAGACACTAAATTTCATAGATAATGGATGGCCTGAAATTTAGATTTTCTTCTCCTGAGTAGCCTTTTGCATTGCATAGAATTCTAGATTTCCCGATCATGTAGTCACAGCTATTGTGCATGTGTCCATGAAGCCATGCGGCCGGGTTATGTTCGCAAATAAAGTTTTCGAGATCAGAAGCATATGCTGCGCTAGTTAGATCTTCTTTATATTCAGCGGCCACAGATTGGATTGAAGGCGCATGATGCGTTACAACAATATTTTTCTGCCCCACCCGCTCTTTAAGCTCATTCGCTAACCATTCCCTAGATTTATTGTGTATCAGCGCAGTATTGATAGATCGCATTTTTGAGTAGTTTGGGAGGCGCTTGATCTTTCTGTAATCGGTCATGATTTGCTGGCAGTGATAACCAGCAACTTTTGGATCACCGAATAATTTGAAGTCTGTCCAAAGGGTACAGCCCAGAAAGTTCACGCCAGCGAAGCTGAAAACTTCATTTTCCAGAATATGAATATTACTGCCTTTGGTAAGAATTCTAGCTTCATTAAATAAGCTGGGGTAGGTTTTTTTATAAAACTCATGGTTGCCAAAAACATACACCACATGCTTATCAGGAATATTATCCAAAGCCCATCTAACGCCCTGTGTTTTAGTATGGATATCTCCGGCTAAAACAACCACTGAATAGCCCCTATAAACCTAGACCACTCCGTTATTCAATTTAAAACGGTCTTCGTACTGCTGGGGTGACAGCAAACCATTTGTACCATGCTTGCGTTTCGAGTTGTAAAACATTTCGATGTAATTAAAGATGTCTTCTCTGGCCTCCTTTCTGGTTTTGTAAATTCTTCGACGAATGCGCTCCCGTTTGAGCAGC
>LUKI01000010.1 GCA_001593685.1 Gammaproteobacteria bacterium F7 | reverse complement strand
TATAAAGGGTTTTATCTGAAATGCCTAAATGATCGGCGACTTCGCGAATGGGGTAGCCTCTCTCAATGACTTGGTTAGCGGCTTCTTGTTTGAATTCTTCTGTGAATTGACGACGTTTGTTCATGCTTCCTCCGGTGGTTCATTTTTACCATGCGGAGTGTCTAGAGTCATGGGGGCTATTCAATGAGTATTTGTATTTGTTTGCTCCCCTCTTGGCGAGGAGGCATGAACGTGAGCTTTACATCGTTACCTATGTGAATAGATTCGCCGAATAAACGTCTGATGGATAGCATTTGACCTTCCTTGGGTATTCCCTTTTGTCCTTTAGGTGTCAGCATTTTGTAGCAAGTTGGACTGCGTATCAATTACTCTGTGCAGCCTTTCAAATTGATTAAGGATGATAGTAGGTGAATGAAGGAAAAGGGATGAGCGAAGGGATACTAAGGCAGCGTCGAAACCTGATTATCTTGAGTGTGCTTATAGCGTTTCTAAAATTCGGGCAGGTGGATATTAACCAAGTATCAGTTCTTGGAATTAGTTTTGGGAAGTTTGGTAATCCCAGTGGTGTGTATCTGTTTGCCTGGATTATTTGGGGCTACTTCTTTTACAGGTATTGGCAGTACTTTGGGCAGGAGGGGGCACCACTGTTTGTGGGGGTTTACAGTCGTGAGCTAGATGATAAATGTAGACACAAAATTGGCACGATATTAGGTAAAAAAACAGGGGGGAACGCAGTTAAAGACTCCGAAGGATATTTTGCTTATTCAAAACTAAAGAAAAACAGGTGGGTTTTTGATGGGAGCGTTGTGTTAGCTAAAGATGGGGTGGAAACTTACCGACCATTTAGTCATGAAATACCAAGAAGGAGTCTTTGGGGAACACTTATATGGACGTACTTAAACTTCCTATTTAGGCAAAGTATTACATCAGACTACCTTCTGTCGTTCGTGATAGCTTTGGGGGCATTTTGGTACGGCTGCATTGGAGCGTGGGAGGGCAGCATTGTGTATCAAGTGTTCCTTCTGCTTCATTCTTAAGGTATTCTCGCTACTCACAAATAAGCGGCTCATAACTGGTACAGAACACTGGTACAGAGCGTGAGCTAAAGGCGTTTATAAGTTGTTGATATATATGGGGTATGGGTTTCAAGGGCAAAATCTCTCCCCCTCCGCCATACATTAAAAGCCCAGCATTTATGCTGGGCTTTTTTGTTTTTATACCCTTTAAATTAAGCAGTGATAGCTGTTCAGCTAATTTTTTATTCACTGTGAATTTATCGATAGTCATGTTGTCACTTACCTTCTAGCGACTTGTTGGTTACTGATGTCTGCCGGATGTTGGTAAGAACGAGTTTTAACGGCATGAGTTTCTGAAGAGACATCAATAAACAGTGCCTGCTGTCAGAATCTCGGTGGTTTCTCAGGGCTGTAAAATTGATAGCAAAATAAGGTCTGTTTTTTTCTAATAATAGAGATAAGCATTGGTTGACTATTCAGTAGCTGACTAGATAATGGCGCTCTCGTTTTATTTATGGAATATACCCTCCTATGAGTCATGCTGATTTCCAGCTTAAAGGAAGTACCATTACAGTTGTTGTTTTAGATATTTATCGCTATCTGCCGGATAGTTTTTCTACACAGCTGGAACAAAAAATCCTACAAGCGCCGCAGTTTTTCGCAAACTCACCCGTCTTAATTAATGTTGGAAAACTGACTAATGACGGTTCGCCGGTAGATTTTCGTTTGTTGATTAAACAGTGTTCTGAGCTGGGATTGCAGCCGGTTGGCTTTAAAGGCGCGAGCGATGAATTTGCCAGCGCCATTGCTGACACCGGGTTGGCTTCGTTGCCGGACTCAAGTGCCAGTGTTCGAGCGGTTTCATTTGAGGCCCCTGAGCCAGCCACACAGGCAGACCCGGAAGTTCAGGTGGAAATTAAAACCGTTGTTCAGGAAAAAGTCGTTCAGCGACCCAGTAAAGTCATTACTCGCCCGGTTCGCTCTGGTCAGCAGGTCTACGCTGAAGGGGCGGATCTGATTGTTCTTTCGCAGGTGAGTGAGGGCGCTGAGGTGCTTGCCGATGGCAATATACATGTTTATGGTGCGCTTCGTGGCAGGGCGTTGGCTGGCGTTTACGGTGATACCGAAGCGCGTATTTTTTGTCAGCAAATGGACGCCGAGTTGGTCTCGGTGGCCGGTAATTTTTTGCTCAGTGAGTCGTTAGACGAGAGTATTCGTAAGCAATCAGCGCAGGTCTATTTACAAGACGATACGCTAAAAGTTATTCCTCTTTAGTCATCTGTTAAAGGAGCCGTTTGTGGCCAAAATTATTGTTGTAACATCAGGAAAAGGCGGTGTGGGTAAAACCACCACAAGTGCAGCGATTGGCACGGGTTTGGCCATGCAGGGCCACCGGACAATTATTATTGATTTTGATGTAGGTTTGCGAAACCTGGATTTAATTATGGGTTGTGAGCGACGTGTCGTGTATGACTTTGTGAATGTGATTAACGGTGAGGCATCATTGAGTCAGGCGGTGATTAAAGATAAGCGCACCGACAATCTTTACATTTTGGCCGCGTCGCAAACGCGTGATAAAGATGCACTTACCCAGGAGGGTGTGCAAAAAGTATTGGATGAGCTTTCAACCAATTACGACTTCATTGTTTGTGATTCACCAGCGGGTATTGAAAAAGGCGCGCAAATGGCCCTGTATTTTGCTGATGAGGCTATTGTGGTCACTAACCCAGAAGTTTCTTCGGTGCGTGATTCGGATCGAATTTTGGGTATTTTGCAGAGTAAATCCAAGCGTGCCGAACAGGGTAAAGAGCCGATCAAAGAACACCTGCTTATTACCCGCTACAACCCTTCACGAGTTAATGACGGCGAGATGCTGAGTGTTAGCGATGTGGAAGACATTCTGGCGATCCCTCTGCTGGGTGTAATCCCTGAGTCCGAGGCTGTGTTGAAAGCTTCAAACCAAGGTGCGCCGGTGATACTTGATTCACAGGCTACTGCTGGCCAGGCTTATAGTGATGCAGTTCAGCGCTTGTTGGGTGATGAAATTGGTCACCGTTTTTTAAATGTCGAGAAAAAGGGCTTTTTCAAGCGTTTATTGGGAGCTAGCGCATGAGTATTTTTGATTATTTTCGCTCTAAAAAAACCGGTAATACAGCAGCTGCGGCAAAAGAACGCCTGCAAATCATCGTTGCCCATGAACGTGGACAGCGCAAGCAGCCTGACTATATCCCTCAGATGCAGCAGGAAATTCTTGATGTCATCCGCAAGTATGTAAAAGTGGATCAAGATGATGTATCTGTTCAGCTGGATGACAGTAATAACTGCTCCGTACTTGAGCTAAATATCACGTTGCCGGACTGAGTACGCTATAAAGGCAAGGGGCTAACGTCGCTCTTAGAATTTTCATAGCTTTGCATATTAGAGTTGTACGCCCCCAGTGCGATTGTACTGGGGGCGTTTTAATATGTGGGCTTTCGTCGAGGCTGGCAGCGCTCAGCAGGATCACTTTGATCTCCTCTAAATAGGTCTCACCATTAAGTTTGGTACACAAAGCTTGTCTTAGGGCGAGAGGGGATCATAGGCAATGACGACAAGGAGGCCATGAGCCTCCGCCAAATATCAGTACACATAATTAATATCTATTGCTTGGCTTTTGCAGTTGTAATGGGTTCGGTGTTATTTTGTTGATCGTAAGCTGAATTCATTGCCGCCTGTGAATAGGCCTTCACCAACAGATCGACCTTTATTTTAAGACCTGTAAAGGAGGGACCGGTGAACTCTGAGCATCTCATTGTGACTGATATGGGGATTGATACCCATCAGGAACCTGTGGTCTACATGCGTGATGATTGTCATGTTTGTCGTGCTGAAGGCTTTGATGCCAGCTCACGTGTACAACTTAAGGCGGGCGGAAAAACGCTAATTGCTACGCTGAATGTCGTCGATAAAAAAAGTTTTCCTCGAAACCATGTTGGTTTATCCCGAATTGCCTTAACACGCTTGCAAGTTACGTCAGGGGCAAAGGTTTTCATCGGCCATGCGCCGGTAGTGACATCCCTCCATACATTACGTAAAAAGATTTATGGCCACGCGCTAAGCGATAAAGAAATCGGGGCAATCATTTCCGATATCAGCGAACATCGATATAGCGATATTGAAATCGCCAGTTTTTTAAGTATCTGTGCAGGTAGCCGTCTTAATACGGATGAAATTATCGGCCTGACCCGAGCGATGGTCGAACACGGCAAACGTTTAAGCTGGCCGGGAAATCAGCAGGTATTTGACAAACACAGTGTCGGCGGGCTGCCCGGTAATCGGACATCCCCCCTGGTCGTGGCTATCGTGAGCTCTGCTGGTCTGACCATACCTAAGACATCCTCCCGTGCCATCACATCACCAGCTGGTACAGCCGATACCATGGAAACCCTCACCAATGTGAATCTGCCACTAGCGGACATTCAGCGCGTTGTTTCGGAAACGGGCGGCTGCCTTGTCTGGGGTGGCGGGATCAATTTGAGCCCGGCGGACGATGTACTGATTCGAATTGAGCGGGCACTGAACCTGGATGGTGAAGGCCAGTTAATTGCATCCGTACTATCAAAAAAAATCGCAGCAGGATCAACCCATGCAATCATTGATATACCGGTAGGCGATACGGCTAAAGTTAGAACACAGGCTGATGCAGACCGTTTGGCTGGCTTGTTTACTCAAGTGGGAAACGCCTGTGGTATTCATGTGCGCTGCATCATCTCGGATGGTAGTAGGCCGGTTGGTGCGGGAATCGGCCCGGTAGAAGAGGCGCGCGATATGCTGGACGTTTTGCAGTGCTTTCCGCATGCCCCGCAGGATCTGCGGGAACGCGCCTTAACCTTGTCTGCGCACCTGTTGGATCTTGCACAACAGTGTGGGTTGGAAAGCGCTTTGCAACAGGCGACTGACATTCTAGACAGTGGTAGAGCCTGGGCACAATTCCAGCGCATTGCTGAGGCACAGGGAGGGCTTAAAGCCCTGCCTAAAGCTCGCTATCACATCATTGAAAAAGCACATCACTCGGGTACTCTTCAAACCATCGATAACCGTAAACTGGCGCGCTTGGCTAAGTTGGCCGGAGCGCCTGTTGACCCTGCTGCGGGTTTGAGACTGCATGTTAATGTAGGTGCATACGTTGATGCTGGTGATCCTCTCTTCACACTTTATGCGGAGAGCCCTGGTGAGAGGGAGTATGCCTTGTCTTATTATGTGGAAAACCGGGATATCTTCCAAATAGGAGGACATAATGAATGACGCCCAACCGATTATTTTTGCCCTCGAACCTCATCCTCTTTTTAATAGCTTGTGCCAGAAGTTAACGGCCGTTGCCGGGCGGATTGATACACGGCATTTTCCAGACGGGGAGACTTATTTACGAGTTGAGACCTTAGTGGCCGATTGTGACTGCATTATCCTGGCGAACTTATCTCACCCTGACGGTAAATTTTTACCACTTGTTTTTCTTGCAGCTACTTTACGTGAGCTGGGTGCTTCAAGCGTTGGGCTAATCGCGCCTTATCTGAGTTACATGCGCCAGGATTGCCGGTTTATTGAGGGCGAAGCAATTACTTCCCGTATTTTTGCCAAGCAAGTATCCCAGCAGGTCGACTGGCTTGTCACCGTTGATCCTCATCTACATCGGTATCGCTCGCTCAATGAAATCTATGATATCCCCTGTTGCGTTGTGCAAGGAGCAGCGGCGCTGGCTGGCTGGTTGAAAGACCAGGAAAAAGTGTTTCTTGTGGGACCTGATGCAGAAAGCGAGCAGTGGGTTTCACAGATTGCCTGCCATGCGGGCCTAGAGTTTGTGGTCGGCGAAAAGCAACGTTATGGCGATCGGGACGTCGACGTCACGCTACCCGATTTATCACACCTTCAGGCACATACCGCCATAATCATTGATGACGTTATATCCAGTGGTCAAACCATTCTTAGCTGTATTGAGGGGCTGAAAGAGCAGGGGATTAAGAACATAAAGTGCGCCGCGGTTCACGGCATTTTCGCCAACAATATTGACGATGTTTTATTACAGAGTGGATTGGTGCAGTTAATTACAACAAACACCATTCCTCATCGCTCTAATCACGTGGAAATAGCGGATCTTTTAGTGACGCCTGTGCTGGATTATTTACACCTGATCAGAAGGAGCAAACTATGAAGATTACCTTCTTAGGCGGGACAGAAACGGTTACCGGGTCGAAATACCTGGTAGAAACAAAAAATACTCGAATCCTTGTGGATTGCGGTCTTTACCAAGGATACAAGTGGTTACGCAGACGCAACTGGCAGCCGTTGCCGCTTGATATCGGTAAGCTGGATGCCGTGCTGTTAACCCACGCCCATCTGGACCACTCCGGCTATATCCCGGCTCTTTTTAAACAGGGTTTTCGTGGTCCAGTCTTTACTCATCATGCCACTAAAGATTTATGCGCAATTTTATTGGCCGATAGTGGACATATTCAGGAAGATGACGCCAAGTTTTATAAAAAATATAAACTGAGTAAGCATGAAAACCCGCAGCCGCTTTATGATCGCGCCACGGCTGAAAGTAGCATGGAGTTATTTGAGTCAGTTGAATTTGATGAGCGATTTTCAATCGGCGATATCGAGGCTCACCTGCAAAGCGCCGGACATATTCTGGGTGCTGCCAGCATTATTTTAGAAGCCGAGGGTAAGCGCGTCGGGTTTTCTGGAGATGTTGGCCGTCCAGATGATATTTTTATGAAACCACCCAACCCATTACCGGAGCTGGATTTATTATTACTTGAATCCACTTACGGTAATCGCCGCCATGATCAAACAGACCCCTTTGAACAATTAGCGGATGTCGTTAAGACAACGGCAAAAAAAGGGGGAGTATTGTTGATCCCCAGCTTTGCCGTAAGTCGAGCTCAAACACTGCAGCATATGTTCGCGACACTTATAGCCGAAGGCCGTATTCCCAGGATGCCTATTTATCTCGACAGCCCGATGGCAATCGACGTTTCTGATATTTATTGTCGATATAATAGGTTACACCGATTAACTCCAGAACAATGTCATGCCATGTATCAAACCGTTACCTATACGGCCAGTGTTGATGACTCCAAGGCTCTGCATGATCAGCGGTTTCCCCATATCATTATTGCCGGTAGTGGAATGGCTACCGGGGGACGAATACTTCACCATTTCAAGCGCCTGTTAGGGGATTACCGCACGACCGTGTTATTTACGGGTTATCAGGCGGGAGGTACTCGTGGTGCAAAAATGTTAGCGGGCGTCGAAACGATCAAAATTCATGGAGACTGGATACCGGTACGGGCCCAGGTTCAAGTAATACACGGCCTGTCGGGGCACGCAGATTATCTGGATATGGAACATTGGCTTCAACAATCGAATCTGCGAAAAAATATGCCGATTCAGCTGGTTCATGGTGATCCGGATGCTCTGGAAGGAATGCGTGACCATTTACGCCATAAAACGAGCTTTGATGTCGATATTGCGGGTTATCGTGACATCCTCACTCTCTAGACTAAGAAGTCATGCCATTAGACATTATGAAGGGTGCTGTGAAGTGAGGTAGAGATTTTCATAGACTGAAAGCGCACTCCGAACGACAGCCAATTAATTTTATCTATTGTGGTTGGCGTCACTGTAATTTTAGAATTAGGACGGTCGGTTGGGTTATTTTTAGTGGCGAGTAGGCCGTTAAAATCATGAGTTAGCACAATCAAGGAGCTGCTTTGTCCCCTATGCCAGAGACAGGCTTAACGTCCGTTGAAGCTGCTGAAAGGTTAAAACGCTTTGGGGCAAATCAGTTGCCGGAAAAGCGTAGTGATACGCTTTTATCTATCTTTATTGCTCAATTCAATAGTCCCTTTATCTACGTATTGCTGGCCGCGGCGTTGGTGTCGCTGGGACTGGGGCAACTCCTCAACGGTATTTTTATTTTTGTGGTGTTATTAATTAATGCCACTATCGGAACAGTGCAGGAATATTCTGCACAGCGCTCGATGGCAGCTCTGAAAAAAATGGTGCCACACTTTGCTTCGGTCATTCGTGACGGCATTACGCAACAGGTAAGCACTTCTGAAATAGTGCCCGGTGATATAGTGGAGTTGGTTTCCGGGGATAAAGTGCCTGCCGACCTCAAGTTGAAAAGCTGTCAAAATTTGTTGATTAATGAGTCGATTTTGACGGGCGAGTCGCTTGCCTCAACCAAGCAAGCGACCACGGCAACTGATAACACTGCGCTGCTCAGCGAAAAAACAGACCACGCCTTTGCTGGCACTATTGTTACCCATGGCCGTGGTATCGGCGAAGTAATTGCCACCGGAGCTCGCTCTCAGGTTGGTTTGATTGCTTCTGAGCTATACGTTCGAGAGACGATTAAACCGCCGCTGTTACAACGCATTGAACGTTTTACGCTCAGAGTCTCCTTGGGGGTGCTGCTGGTCATTGCTTTAATCTTTGTGATAACCCTGTTGCGTGGACAGGATCTTGCCACTGTTTTTTTACTGGGGGTGGCGCTGGCGGTATCGGCTATTCCTGAAGGTCTACCGGCAGCCATTACTGTGGCGCTGGCCATTGGTATGCGCAGAATGGCCAAAGTTAATGTGATTGTGCGCAAATTGGTGGCTGTTGAGTCGCTGGGCTCCTGTACCTATATTGCTTCCGACAAAACGGGGACTCTGACGGTCAACGAGATGACCGCAAAAACCATTCTTATGCCGGATAATCAGCGTTACAGTGTCAGCGGACAGGGGCTGAATCTAAACGGCGATATTTCTGCCAATGGTTTTGTTAACGATGAAAACCAGGCGCTGCAAAAGCTGGTGCGCTGCGGATTGTTAGCCAACGAAGCGCAGCTGACGTTGCATAACAGCGAGTGGCTGGCAACTGGGGACGGGGTTGATCTTGCCTTTTTGGTGCTGGCGGCCAAACAGGGTTTTGATCATCAACATGCAGCTCAGGATTACCCTGAGCTGTCTCGCATTCCCTACGAATCTGAAAACTCCTTTAGTGCTTGTGTTAACCGGGTCGACGGTGAACAGTATGTCCATGTGAAAGGCAGTGCGGAGTGTGTGCTGTCAATGTGTGACTCAGCTGTCACAGGTAACCCGTTGATTGTTGAAGATATTTATCGGCAGGTCGATGAGTTGGCGGGACAGGGCTATCGTGTGCTGGCGCTGGCTAGCGGTCAGTTGACCGCTGATTTAGTAGCATTGGATCAACCGCCTGAAAAGCTGACTTTTTTAGGTCTGGTAGGGATGATTGATCCCTTGCGTCCGGAGGCCCATGCGGCAGTTAAGCAGTGTCGCGCTGCCCATATTGATGTGGCGATGATCACCGGAGATCATCCAAAGACGGCATTAGCGTTGGCCAGAGAGCTTGAAATAGCCGATCAACATTCGACGGTCGTGACCGGGCGGGAAATTACAGAGGCAGCCCAACAGAGCGAGCAGGCCTTGTCTGCGTTGATTACATCGTCAAAGGTGTTCGCGCGTGTCGAACCCGCTCAAAAATTACAGATTGTTGAGCAACTGATTAAGGATGGCCATTTTGTTGCCGTGACGGGGGATGGTGTTAATGATGCTCCGGCTTTGCGCCATGCCCATGTTGGCATTGCCTTGGGCAAACGCGGCACAGACGTTGCGCGAGAAAGTTCTGACCTGGTCATTACCGACGATAATTTTGCCTCTATTGTGCAGGGTATTCTGCAGGGCCGTATTGTTTACAATAATATTCGCAAGGTGGTGTTTCTGCTGATCTCAACCGGTGCGGCGGAAATGACCCTGTTTATCTATAGTGTCCTGTTTGGTTATCCGATTCCGTTATTTCCCATCCAGTTACTTTGGCTGAATTTAGTGACCAATGGTATACAGGATGTTGCTCTAGCTTTCGAGCCCAAGGAAGGTAATGAATTACCACGCCCACCACGCCCACCAGCGGAGACTATCTTTAACCGGCTTATGCTTGAGCGGGTGTTTATAAATGCTCTGGTGATGGGAAGTCTGGCTTTTGCCGTCTTTGTTTGGGCGTTGAGTCAAGGTATGAGCGAAGAGGCGGCGCGCAATATTACTTTGCTGTTGATGGTCCTGTTTGAAAACGTCCATGTCCTTAATAGTCGCTCCGAAACGCAGTCTATTTTCAGGCAGTTCTTTTTTGGTAATCCACTGTTACTGTTTGGCATGTTGGCTGCGCAGGGTATTCATATTGCCGCGATGTACACCCCCGGGTTGAGCGGTGTATTGCAGATAGCGCCGGTCACATTGCAACAATGGTCCGTATTGTTATTAATCGCGCTCACTCTGATTGTGGTTGACGAGCTGCATAAATTGTTAAAACAGCATCAAACCTGAGTTGGAAGGCCAGAGGGGTTACAGTGCTTGCGGTAGGGCTGGGAGTACCAAAGCAATATTGAGCTATTCTGTTCTTTTCTTTGTTTTTAATGCTATTCGAAGGAGCTGGTTTGTGCGGCAATAACGACGTATGTATTGCGCTTGACTGAACTTACGTATCAGCGTAAAACTTCAAGACAGCACCACAACAAGCGTGTTTATAGATAATAACCACAAGATAAATAAGGAATTTTTCATGCTGAAGTCAATCAAGGTTCGGGATTACATGACCAAGCGGTTAGTCACCTTTCGCCCGGAGACCGATCTCTTCGAAGCAATTGAAGCCTTGAAAACCAATGGTATTTCGGGGGCGCCCGTTATTGATGGCAATGAGCAATTAGTTGGTTTGTTGTCCGAGGGTGATTGTCTGGATGCGATTATTAAGGATATTTATTACACGGAAGCAGGTGGAAAAGTTTCTGACTATATGACCACGGATGTGGCTACCGTTAGTCCCGAAGATGACATTGTCGATGTGGCGGTTGAGTTTAAGAAGCGGGGCCTTAAACGTTTCCCCGTTATTGATGATGGTGAGTTGGTCGGTCAAATTAGTCAGCGTGATATTTTGCGTGCGGTTTTGGATATTACCCAGCATCCCGAGCACGGCTAGTTTTTGGTTAATTTTTGCTGCCCGCTCTAGCGTACATTTAAATGATGCCTAGAGTGGGCAGTTTGCTTTTACTTCCTACCTGTTTGTGCTTTTTCTACTGTGACAACCTTTGATTCAAAAACCTTTCTGACGGAATTGACTCGCCGCCCTGGTGTTTATCAGATGCTTGATGACGCTGGTAAGGTTCTCTACGTGGGTAAAGCCAAGAACCTTAAAAATCGTGTCTCCAGTTATTTCCGTAACACGGGTTTAAGTATTAAAACCCAGTCACTGATGGCGAAAGCTGTTGATGTGCAGGTCACCGTCACGGCGAGTGAAACCGAAGCTCTGTTGCTTGAACAGAATCTTATTAAAAGCCTTAAGCCGCCCTATAATATTCTGT
This sequence comes from Gammaproteobacteria bacterium F7, assembly GCA_001593685.1. Lineage (GTDB taxonomy): Bacteria > Pseudomonadota > Gammaproteobacteria > Pseudomonadales > IMCC2047 > IMCC2047. The sequence goes on along the minus strand of LUKI01000010.1, from coordinate 43,931 downwards.
TAAGGGATGATAAGTCCTATCCGTTTATTTTTCTGACAGATCAACATGAATACCCCTCACTTGGTTTGCATCGGGGGGCCAAACGTAAGAATGACCGTTATTTCGGACCGTTTCCAAATGTCAGCGCAGTGCGTGAAACGCTTAGTCTGTTGCAGAAATCCTTTAAGGTACGTCAGTGCGACGAAAGCCATTTTAAGAACCGCTCGCGGCCCTGCCTGCAGTATCAAATAGAGCGCTGTAAGGCGCCCTGTGTGGAATATATTTCCAAGCAGGCGTATGCCGAGGATGTGCGTCATACACGCATGTTTCTGGAGGGCAAGGATCGCGAAATTATCACCGAACTAACGACCCAAATGGAGCAGGCCTCGGCAGCGCTGGATTTTGAAAAAGCAGCGGAATTACGCGATCAGGTGATTCACCTGCGACGAGTACAGGAACAGCAATATGTTTCCGGTCACAGTGGTGATGTGGATGTGGTCGCGGGCCTGGTGAGCCCGATGGGTATTTGTGTGCAGGTGCTGTTTATTCGGGCGGGGCGTATTTTAGGCAGTCGCACCTATTATCCTAAGGTCAACATGGTGAGTTCGTTGGCTGAGCTGTTAAGTGGCTTTATTCCTCAGTTCTATTTGGCGGGTTCTGCACAGCACCAGATTCCCAAGGAAGTGATTCTTAATGCCGAACTTGAGGATGAGGCGATGCTGGCTGACGCACTAGCGCAATCGGCCAACCATAAGGTGCAGTTAACCTCGCGAGTCCGCGGTGATCGTGCCCGCTGGCTTCAGCTCGCCATTAATAACGCTGAGCAGAACTTGCAGGGTCGCCATGCCAGCAATCTCGACTATGCCGGACGTTTGACTGCTTTGCAGGCGGCACTGGAACTGAGTGAGTCGCCTAAACGCATGGAGTGTTTTGACATCAGCCACAGCTCAGGTGAGTCGACAGTAGCGTCCTGCGTGGTATTTGATGATAACGGCCCGCTGAAATCCGATTACCGGCGTTTCAATATTTCGGGTATTACGGGCGGCGATGATTATGCAGCGATGCAGCAGGCCTTGAAACGACGCTATAAACGGCTTAAGTCAGGCGAAGGTAAGTTACCGGATATTCTGTTTATTGACGGCGGCAAAGGGCAATTACGAATGGCCGAAGATGTGTTGGCTGAGCTTGATATTAATGGCGTGCTGTTGGTGGGGGTTGCCAAAGGAGTCACTCGTAAGGCGGGCCTTGAATCTCTGTTTATGGCTGGGCGTAGTGATGAAATTGTTCTGCCGCCGGATTCTCCGGCACTGCATCTTATTCAGCACATCCGTGACGAAGCACACCGTTTTGCTATTACCAGCCATCGGCAAGCGCGAGGAAAAACTCGCCGAACATCGCCACTGGAGTCGATCCCGGGGGTTGGTCCAAAGCGCCGCCGTGAATTATTGACCTTCTTTGGCGGGATACAGGAAGTCGAGCGTGCCAGTGCTGAAGAAATTGCCAAGGTGCCGGGCATTAGCAAAAGCATGGCGGAGGAAATTTATGCCAGCTTGCGTAATGAATAATAGTAAGCGTTCCAGTATCATGAGGCGAATTGTCAGTAAGCCATTGCGGCACGTGTTTTAAACTTCCACTATTCGGTTTTTATGAGTATACCCAACATTATCACCTGTTTACGCGTCATTCTGATTCCGGTGATCGCTATTATTTATTACCTTCCTTTTGATTGGAGCAATATTGTCGCTGCCAGTGTTTTTGTCATTGCGGCACTATCCGACTGGCTGGATGGTTACCTGGCTCGTAAATGGGATCAACATACACCCTTTGGTGCTTTTTTTGATCCAGTGGCTGATAAACTGATTGTCGCCATTGCACTGGTCATGATGGTACAGGCTTATCCTTCGATTTGGATGACGTTGTCGGCCATGGTGATTATTGGTCGCGAAATTGTAATTTCTGCACTGCGTGAGTGGATGGCTGAACTGGGTAAGCGAACCAGTGTGGCGGTTTCTTATGTCGGCAAACTTAAAACGACGTTACAAATGGTCGCCATTACGGTTTTATTGGTTGGCGAACCGGGTGGATGGATTGGCAACTTAGGCCTGTTTTTCTTGATTATCGCAGCAGTTTTAACGCTCTGGTCAATGTTTATTTATCTGCGCGCAGCATGGTCTGATCTGACCAGCGAAATGTAATTCTCCGTCGTTATTTTGTGACGAATATCCCCTGATTCTGACTTCTAGAGATATATTTTATGGACATCACGCCATTCCTTGAGCGTATTGGTTATCAGGGTTCTACCGATGTGAGCCTGCAAACATTAGCAGGTCTGCAGCGGGCATTTTTGTTGTCTGTTCCCTTTGAAAATCTCGATATTCATTTTGAAGAAAAGCCCGGGCTTTCTTTTATGGCCTTCTATGAAAAAATTGTTGAGGAGCATCGTGGTGGGCTGAGCTACGAATGTAACGGCTTGCTGTTTGCTATGCTACGATCCATGGGCTTTGATGTGCAGTTGTTGTCGGCACGAATTTGCATCGGCGACCAGTTAACCGAAGAGTTTGATCATATGCTGGTATTGGTGTCCTTGCATGAGGGCGAGGGCCAACAGGACTATCTGGTTGATGTGGGCCTGGGGCAATCCTGCGCACAGCCATTGCTGATGGGAGCGACGGATGAGTATCCGTCAGAGAACTGCCTTTACCGCCTGGGCAGCCATAATAACCAGAACGCACTGTTTTATAAATCCGCCAGCAGTAAGTCCGCCAACAGTGACTGGCAACCGCGCTATGTTTTTAGCCTGGAACCACGTGCACTGATTGATTTTGCTGCCATGTATCGTTTTCATCAATCTTCTGAGCAATCCCCCTTTACCCAGGGACAGTTGGTGACACGAATGACCGACACCGGCCGCGTTACCCTGAATGGTATGACCTTAAGTATTGTGGATGGCGAGCAACGTCAACAACTTGAATTGAGTGATGAAGCGCAATACCTGCAATGCCTGAAAAATCATTTTGATATTGTTTTCAATCGCTGAGTAAACGCTTGCCGTTACTGGCCAATTAAAAACTGTTTGCTCTCACGTTTGTGTTTGTCCAGATAACGCATAAAAGGCGTGCCACCAGTGCCAATAGTCGTGGGATTGGCATCACCGGACTGTGATTGCTGATGAATATACTGATCAGCATATTGCAGGTGCAAAGCGCGAAAACGTTCCACTCCCAATACACAGCCGTTGTAGGCGTCCACCAGCGCAGCATTGGTGTGGCGTTGTTTGAGAATATAGTCACGCAACCTTGGTCCTGCAGCCAGTTGCGTTAACAGGTTGCGGTGTTGGGTTGGCATGTAGTTGCGCATTTCCAGCAGATAAGCCTTTAACGGGTCGTCTTCGTGCTCGATACCGAGCAGCGTATCCAGCGCTGGAATAATAGTGCTTTGTGCGCCAGTTTCGCCGCGAAATTGCTGCGCCCTGTTTTGGTAGGCGTCGACGCCTTCGTAATATAATCCGTCAGGCAGGCTGGGATTGTTATTCCAACCGTGGATAAAGGGGCGGACACGTTGATAATAAATCAAGGGTGAACAAAATTCGGGCATGCGTTGCAGCGTTTTATAGATTTCCTGCAGCGCTAGCTGAATGCATGTTAAGTTGTGTAAAAGTTGTTCTGTATTGTTATTGGCCACCGCCGCTAGAGCAGGCCGCAGCGCGGCGATGGCTGGCTTGGCACGCGCTTCAATGTCGATATGAATTAAAATAAACCATTCCTCATCAACACCGCCCCAAAAGTTCTGCAACAGCGCAATATTGCCCAGCTCAACTGGTCGCATTCTGTCCAGGCGGCGCCAATTGTAAAGTGCGTAGGAGGCGTAGGAGAGCACCGGAGGTCGATCCAGCTGATGGGCAACCTGATACCAGGGGACAGCCAGACGGGCGGGCAAATGGGCTGACGGACTGCTTGCGCCCCATACGTAAGCGTGACCGAGAAAGGATAGTATGAGCATAGCGCGTTCAAATTCAGCGGGGTGGGATAGTTTATCAACGGGAAAGGGCGGTAGTTGTTCGAGCTGGTCCCGCAAATGATCACTCAGTAACCATTTCGGTAGTTGTTGGGCCGTCTGCTCCCAGTCTATAAAAGGCTCCCTTAAAGCGGTAAGCGGGTCGTTGATCGGTAAAAAACCAGTAGCACTATCGAAGGGCGCTTTAGTTGTTGTCATTCATACCTCCTGCCATCAGCCTGCCAGATTGCTGCTCGCAACAGGCTTCTTTTGATTTTGTACACAGGGTTATAGGCATTTCGACAATAAATGCCGCTACTTTCTCAATTCAGTTTTAAAGCCGGTAGCCATTGATTATTATCGGTGCCTGCCTGAGCTTTTTAAGCAGGCCAATACTTAGCCTATAGATTTATTACACGGAGTGTTAATTGCTTAACCTATATTTGAAAAGCCTTGAGTTTCCTCGTTTGATGCTGGCGGCTGTTGTGCTGTTATGTTTGTTGTCGGCTAGCTTTTGGCCACGCTTTACCTTTGAAGCATCATCGGACACGTTGGTGGTTGAGGGCGATGCTGATCTAGCTTACTACCGCGAAATCGAACAGCGTTTTGGTGGTGAAGAGGCACTCTTTTTAACCTATACCCCGAAAAATGGAGCGCTGTTTTCTGCGCAAACCCTGCAGGATATTGCGGAGATTCAGGCGCAGCTGGAAGCACTGCACAATGTGGGATCTGTTTTTAGTATTCTCGATGCGCCATTGCTGGATAACCGGGCCGACGGTGATTTACGGGAAGCCAGTGGGTTACGCACCTTGCGTTCAGATGATGTTGACTACCAACGCGCGCGCGACGAGTTGAGTACTAGCCCCCTATATGCAGATTTACTGGTCTCACGCGATGCAACAACAACGGCACTGCGTATTGGCTTGAGTTTTGATACTCAACTGGAAAACCTGCGAGCGGAACGTAAAAAAGTCCGCGAAAACGGTGCTGCAGTTGATCCGGCCGATGATATCGAAGCGCGCTATGCGGCTGAGAAACTCAACTATGCTCAGCAGCGTGAGGAGCTGATTGCCGAGGTGCGCGGCATTCGTGACGCCTACAGTAACAATGCCCAGCTTTATCTTGGCGGTGTGCCAATGATTGCTGCCGATATGATTGCCTACGTTAAAAGTGATGTGATGAATTTTGGTCTTGCTGTTGGCCTCATTATTATTGTCATGTTGTATGTGTTTTTTCGTCGTATTCGCTGGGTCGTGTTGCCGTTGCTCAGCAGTGCGCTGACCATTGCACTATTGATTGGCTGGTTAGGCTTGATCCGCCAGCCAATTACTGTGGTGTCCTCCAATGCTCTGGCGCTGTTAGCGATTATTAGCCTGTCATTTAGTATCCATTTGATTGTACGTTATCGGGAATTGCTGAATGCGCTGCCAGATCAGGGGCATGCTGCATTGGTGGTTGAGACCATGCGCAGTAAATTTGCGCCTTGTTTTTATACCGCGCTGACAACCATCGTGGCTTTTGCGTCATTATCATCCAGCGATATTTTACCCGTGGAGGATTTTGGCTGGATGATGTGCATGGGCATCGCCTTTGCAATGCTGGTCTCTTTCACCTTTTTTCCCGCCTTACTGCTGCTGTTCAAGCGCGGTGAAGCCAGTACTACCTTAGCTAAACCGTTAGCCATTAACCTCTGGTTAAGTCACTGCGCGCGTCATCGTTCTGTTCCTATCCTGCTTTTCACATTGGGGTTGGCTGTGGTGGTGTGTATCGGGTTGTATCGCGTCAGTTTAGATAACCGTTTTATTGATTACTTTAAAGATGAAACGGAGATTCGAGCGGGCATGCAGTACATTGACGAGCATTTGGGCGGTACGGTGCCCTTTGATGTCATTGTTAAATTTGACCCCTACGAAGAGGAAGAAATTGACGAAGATGATCCCTTCTATGTCGAGGAAGAGGATAATTTTCCGGAAAAATACTGGTTCACACCGGACAAACTATTACAGCTACGTGAATTGCACCTTTACCTGGAAGAAATGCCACAGACCGGCAAAGTTATTTCGTTAGCAACATTGGATAAAGTGGCACGTCAGCATAATGATGGCGAAGCGCTGGATGCTGTACAACTGGCGGTGGTGCTGGAAGCACTGCCGACCACCATTCGTGAACAATTGATTGACCCCTATGCCGACCCTTTTAGTGGTGAAATGCGTATTAATGGCCGGATCAGGGAGAGTGGTACGCTGTTTTCTCGCGAACAGATGGTGCAGCAAATTCGTGAGTTTGGGCAGAATATGGGGTTTGCCGAAGACGAGGTGCAGGTTACCGGCATGATGGTATTGTTTAACAATATGCTTAAGCAGCTTTTTGACTCCCAAACGTCGACACTGGCCTATGTTTTATTGGCAACATTAGCGATGTTTGCGCTGCTGGTGCGCTCTCTTAATTTGGCATTGCTGGGCTTGTTACCGAATGTGATGGCGGCGGCTTCGGTGATTGCTTTCATGGGGTATGCGGGCATTCCACTCGACATGATGACCATTACCATTGCGGCGATCAGTATCGGCATAGGCGTGGATGATGCGATTCACTACTTGCATCGTTTTCGTGAGGAATTTGATGCGACAGGTGATGTGCGTGAAGCCATTAAACGCAGTCATGCCAGTATTGGGCGTGCGATGTACTTCACATCACTAACCATTATTGCTGGTTTCTCCGTATTGGCCTTTTCCAATTTTGTGCCGACTATTTATTTTGGACTGCTGACGGCGTTGGCCATGTTGTTTGCGATGTTGGCGAATCTGACGATTTTACCCGCGCTGTTAGTGGTACATCCGTCCTATAAAAAAGCAAAGCAGCAGGCGATTTAATCTGGCTTCAGGTAGATGGGGGTGTTGGGGGCTCTACCTTGTGAGCCCTAGGCTTAACCTATGTCAGAGATGATGGTTGCATCATATTGCTTTTCTGTTTTTATACTCTAGTCATGGGCTAATTAACTTCACAGGAGATTGGGTGTGACAGTAGAAAAAATGCCTATTTCATTAGTACTCGGATGTGGCGGTGCGCGCGGTATTACTCATATCGGTGTGATTAAATGCCTGGAGGAACGGGGTTACGATATTCGTTATATCTCCGGCTCTTCGATGGGCGCACTGATTGGCGGTATTTATGCGGCTGGCAAGCTGGACGTCTACGAAGAATGGCTTTGTCAGTTGCAGCGACGTGATGTTTTGGGGTTGCTGGACTTCTCCTTTTCTACTCGTTCGCTGTTTAAAGGCGATCGTATCATTAAGGTTTTAAAAGAGCTGATTGGCGACTGTAATATTGAAGATCTGCCAATTGGTTTTACGGCCGTCGCCAGTGATGTTAATGAGCAACGCGAAGTGTGGCTTAACAAGGGGCCGCTTTTTGACGCTATTCGAGCCTCCATGGCTGTGCCTATGGTATTTGCTCCGGTCATTAAGGGGGAAAAACTGCTGGTCGATGGTGGTTTGATTAACCCTGTACCTATTGCGCCAACCTTGCATGATCATACTGCCTTAACGGTTGCCGTAGACTTGAACGCGCCGGCTGAAAAACATGCCAATCTTGATCAACGTGAGTTACCAGAAAACGATGAGACCGATGATCAGAGTGAGATCAGCTCAGACAGCGGTTATCGAAAAGTGATTGGTAATTACATTGGTAACTTACGCCGCCGTAGCAAGTTTTCAGAGGAGGGTGAGCTAAGTACCTTTGAACTGGTCTATAAATCAATGGCGACCGTACAGACAACGATGACACAGTTTAAGCTGGCCGCTTACCGGCCTGATCTTTTAGTGGAAGTGCCGAGTAACCTGTGTACCTTTTTTGAGTTCCACCGTGCTTCGGAGTTGATTGAATTTGGTTATCAGCGCACAGTGGAAACGCTTGAACGTTATGAGAGGCATTCGCATATCAAACAGAGCTAGTGTTACCATGTTGTGGATAGTCAGTGAGAGGTGCTTTAGTGATGGCCTACCGCGAAAAGTACGATACCGGGAGACGCTTACAAGTACGTGTGACCTGTGACGCGGCTAAGCGGGAGATGAGTCCGCAGAGGTTTTTTATTGGTGCGCGTAAAGTTGAGGTCAATGAAGTTGTTGATCGTTGGTTAGAAATAGATTACGGCTACTTCAAGGTTCAGGCCGATGATGGCGGAACTTATATTCTTAAACATAATGCACTAGCCGATGACTGGGAAATAACCCTTTACGATAGCGGTGCGTACCATGATTTTCAGCCAATCTCTGGCACGGCAAAAGCTTACACTTAGGTCTTTTTTAATCATCCGCCATGATTTACGGGTGATGTCGTTATTATTCAATTCCACTTTAATCAGCCCCGCGGGCTAAGAGATATATGAGTCAATTAGAATCCCAAAGCAGCCTTGATAATCTGCAATTTGTTAATCGTTTTACAGGCCAATTACCGGCTGACCCAGAAACTGGCAGCCGAGTACGAGAGGTCAGCGGAGCCTGTTTTTCCCGGGTTAAACCTCAACAGGCACCAGCGCCTAAACTAGTGGCCTATGCACGTGAGGTTGCTCAGCTACTTGATATTAGTGAGGCTGATTGTCAGTCCCAGAACTTTGTTGATGTGTTTTCTGGTAACCAGCAACTACCGGGCATGGATACCTTTGCCATGTGTTATGGCGGGCATCAATTTGGAAATTGGGCTGGCCAGCTTGGCGACGGGCGAGTCATCAATTTGGGTGAAATAAAAAATAGCCAAGGGGAGCACTGGACGCTTCAACTTAAGGGGGCTGGACTGACTCCCTACTCACGTGGTGCCGATGGCTTGGCGGTGTTGCGCTCTTCTGTTCGTGAATTTTTATGCAGTGAAGCGATGTTTCACCTCGGTGTGCCAACCACACGCGCACTTTGCCTTCTTGAGACCGGGCAACAGGTTGTGCGTGATATGTTCTATAACGGTGATGCCAAATATGAGCCTGGCGCGATTGTTTGCCGCGTGGCGCCGAGCTTTACCCGCATGGGTAGCTTTCAGTTATTTCCCTTTCGTGGTGAATTAGACAGGCTGAAAGAGTTTCTCGATTTCACGATTCGAAATGATTTTCCTCACCTTCTAGATGAAACTATTGACTTAAACAATAAATCTCAAGCCTTTGAAGTATATGGAAAATGGTTTTCAGAAGTGTGTCGGACGACCGCTGAATTAATGGTTGAGTGGATGCGCGTCGGTTTTGTACACGGCGTGATGAATACCGATAACTTGTCGATTCTTGGTTTGACCATTGATTATGGACCCTATGGTTGGTTAGAGGATTTCAACCCTGGTTGGACACCTAATACCACCGACGCGCAGGGCAAACGTTATGCCTTTGGAAAACAGCCGCAAATTGCGCAGTGGAATCTGCAACAGCTGGCGAATGCGGTTTATCAATTGATGAAAGAGGTAGAGCCCTTTCAGGAAGGGTTGTTGTTATATAACAAAACCTACAATGAGGGCTGGCAGTCGATGATGGCCGCTAAGCTAGGTTTACAGGCCTATCAGCCGGAAGATGAGTCTTTGGTTAACGAGTTATTGAGGGTTTTGCAATTAACCGAAACCGATATGACGATTTTTTACCGTAACTTAGCGGAGTTTGACTGTGAGACTGATCATAGCAATCTGACGGATGAACAGTTGATTGACCCGATCCGTGATGCCTATTACAAGCCAGAGCAGCTTAATGCCAATACGATTGGGCCTATGGCTAATTGGTTGCGTCATTACCAGGCGCGTATACAACAGGATGGCTGTAGCAACGTAGCACGCAAAAAGGCGATGAATGCCGTTAACCCCAAGTATGTGTTACGCAACTATCTGGCTCAGCTGGCTATTGATAAGGCGGAAGAGGGCGATTACAGTGAAGTAAATGAGCTATTGGACGTGCTGCGTAAACCCTATGATGAGCAGCCTGAAAAAGAGCGTTTTGCTAAAAAACGGCCTGACTGGGCAAGGCACCGGGCGGGTTGTTCGATGCTGTCCTGTAGTTCTTGATCACAAAAGAAAAACGTCGGGCAGTGCTATTTTGTCTCGACGTTATCTTAAAAAGCTTAGTGCCGAATTTTACAAAAGTAACTTTTTAGTTGAGCAATTTGGTTGTTAGCTAGAGCTTTAACGGCAATGATCAGGCAATAAAAAAGGGATAAGACCATTGGTCTTACCCCTTTAACTTTCTTTAACTCTACAAGCTCAACCCCGTGAAGGGCCGGTTGCAAATAAGTCCTTAGACTTAGATAGCAACGATGTTAGAAGCTTGTGGGCCTTTTTGGCCTTGAGTTACGTCGAACTGAACGCGTTGGCCTTCAGCCAGAGTTTTGAAACCGTCGCCTTGAATAGCGCTGAAGTGTGCGAAAACGTCTGGGCCGTTTTCTTGCTCGATGAAGCCAAAGCCTTTAGTTTCGTTGAACCATTTAACTGTACCAGTAGTAGAAGACATAATGTCGATCCTTTAAATCAAGAGTAATTATGCTCGTTGCAATTATTGCATTGAGCGATTGTGCTGAGAGTGTTGCTGTTTACTTATGAAATACAGGACGAGGTACTAACAGAAAAGACATCGAAACGGTGTACATAAATATTAACGCTTACTTTCAAGCTGAGTCTCATTATAGGTGTGTTGAGCTGTGAGTCAACGAATATCCGCATATAAAATGCGGGCACTTGTTAGCCGGGTTTGCCATCTGGGCGGGGGCTAGAGAGGATAGGCAAGTAAACCAATGTGAAAATCGTGAAGGCGCCGATCCATAAAAACTGTGAAATTTTGATTAACAGCAAATAATCAAAAGTATTGAGCAATGGCAGCAGTACCCGAGCCATTGTGCCAATGATAAATAGTATGAATGCCAGCGCAATCAGCTTTGAGGGCTTGCTGAGGTCGCGTCCGGTATGACCAAGACTGACTCGGGACATCATGCTCAGCGTCGCTAAGCCGAGACCGCCATAGGCGAGGGCATGAATGGCCAGGTTTTTTGGAAAATCAAAAAAGTAGCTGCCGGCAAATAACAGGAAGCCTAAGCAAATAAACCAAAAGGATAGGTAGAGGCTCCACAGCAGACTGCGTTTCCAGATGCCCGGGGTATGCCATCCGATGAGTCGGGCGCTGTTAATTAAAGCGATCAGCAGGGCCGAATAGGCAGATAGTGCCTCAGTCTTAAAGACTAACTCTGAAACAAAGAACACCAGTACCGCGAACAGACTGCCTAAATCCAACCATTTTGAATTAAAAGGATTTACTGACTCTGGCGTGCCGCGTTCGATAAAAAACGGCATGACACGACGACCAATGGTTAATATCAGCCCGATGATGGTATACAGGCCACCATAAATACCCCACAGAAAACCATCTTCAACGTAACCATAAACACCAAGGAAAAATAGTAGGTTGCAGATTAATAGGATCAGCAGTTTTGCAATAACGGCAAATTGTTTGTGTTGCTTACTTTGGATAACCAGCCGACTTAAAACGATGAGTAAAATAGTGTTAAAGAGCAGGTCAAAAACCGCTGACGCTAACAGATAGGGGTCGCCGAGGCTGAATAACAACCTGGCCATTGCCCAAAGGCCAAAAATTGCTGCTAGCTTGATGCCCTTGGGAGTTGGCAGCCCGGTCCAGTTACTGACGGCAGTGAGCAGAAAGCCGGCAATGACTGCCATCGCATAGCCGTAGATCATCTCATGCGCGTGCCATTGAAAGCCGGAGATCGGGCCGGCCGGCAAGGTAAACAGGTTAAGGAAGAAAGCCAGCCATAGAGTGACCGAGATAACTGCAAAAATACCTGCGCCTAGAAAGAAGGGGCGAAAGCCGAAGCTGAGTAGGACGTTTGCTGGTGAGGTGCTGCTGGTGTTATTCATAGTGTGATCTTGATCGATAAGTTACCGCAATCATCGCATAAAACGGGGGGTACGTTCAGTGCCACTTTCAGTGAATGGATTGATTCGCTCTGAGCTGTTCAGCCAATAAATCAATAAACGCACGAACCCGCGCAGATGAAAATCTTCCTTCACGATGAATGATATGAACGGGCTGTGGTGTGGGCTCAAAGTCCTCAAGAATAACCTGTAACTTGCCTTCTGCTATGGCCGGTAAAACCTGATAGGAAAGCAGGCGGGTGATACCGAGACCCTGTTCAGCAGCGGCAATAACAGCATCGTTGGTGGTTACCTTGAGCCTCGATGTTAAGCGTTGTGGTGATTTCGTAGAGGGAAATGACCAATTTGCAGAACTATTGCCAGCAAGCGAGGTAATGACCTCATGTTCAGATAGCTCATCTGGATGTTTGGGGGTTCCATTTTTGGCTAAATATTCTGGTGCGGCGCAAGTGATTATCCTGACTTCTCCGACTCGTAAAGCTCGCATGCTGGAATCCGGGAGTTCTCCAATGCGGATGCCAACATCAATACCTTCCTCAAGCAGGTTGACGACCCGGTCCAGGAAAACAGCCGAGACCTGTGTGTTTGGATAACGCTCAAGGTATTCGATTATCCCGGGCATAACATGCATGCGCCCAAACATGGCGGGCGCTGTAATTGTCAGGTGTCCACGTGGTTCGGCGTTTATCCCGGCCGCGGCTTCGTCGGCGGCATCAAGATCAGCCAATATGCGGCGTGCATCACTTAAATAACGTTGTCCGGCCTCAGTTGTACGCACGTAGCGCGTTGTGCGGTTAAAGAGCTTAACACCAAGTTGAGCTTCCAGTGAGGCGATGGCACGTGTCACGGCTGGTGGTGACATATTGAGGCGACGTGCGCCCGCTGCAAACCCTTCTGTTTCGGCAACAGCGACAAAAACAGTCATTAAGTGGAAGCGGTCCATATATCCTTTGTCTCTCTAATATTCCGATAAATGGAATAATCTATTAATTAAAATGGATATTCTTCTTTTAAAAGGAATTTGTCAAAGTGTCTTCACGCTAAATACACATGCTCATTAGCAGAGCAGGGTGGTTACAGGAGAAAGACATGACCCATAAGTTTGCGCAGATTGTATTCACCGATACTGTTCGGGGTATTCAGACTGAAGAAGGCAGTCGCAATGGTTACGCGCCTATGGATCATGGCGTTGATCATCATCATTTATTAGCGGCGCGGGAAACAACCTTCATTGCTGCCAGAGACAGCTTCTATATGGCCAGTGTCAGTGAAACGGATTGGCCCTATGTTCAGCACCGAGGTGGTCCGATCGGTTTTCTGAAAGTGATTGATGAAAAGACGCTTGGGTTTGCTGATTTCAGCGGTAATCGTCAGTACGTTAGCCTGGGCAATTTCCGTAAAAACAATCGAGTGGCATTGTTTTTAATGGACTACCCGAACCGCCGTCGCTTGAAAATGCTGGGGCGAATCGAGGTTATTAAGCCTGATGATTCTAGCCTGCTGGCACAGCTGCAGGTAGAAGATTACCGCGCACGAGTCGAGCGGGGCTTTCTTATTCATATTGAAGCCTTTGACTGGAATTGCCCGCAGCACATTACTCCCCGTTATACAGAAACAGAGGTGCATGAATTGATCGCACCGCTACTGGAAGAGAGCCGGGAGCTCAACACTGACGATTTTCCGGGTGAGCTCCCCAAGGAGCTAGGTAATGGCCCGCTCGATTTGGTTATTTCAGGTATCCGACAGCTAACACCTCGAGTTCGCGCTTACGAATTACGGGCTAGCAATGGTAATGACTTACCGGTGGTAGACGCTGGTTCCCATCTACAAATTCCGGTGCAGCTTGAAAATGGTAAACCGGCAATTCGACATTACTCGATTTGTTCCAACCCTGCACGTCGCGATGTTTATGAAATTGCGGTGTTACGTGAAGAACAGGGGAGCGGGGGCTCTTTAGCGCTGCATCGGCAGTTTAACCTGGGGCTTCAGCTGCATTGCGCTTTGCCTGTAAATAATTTCAAGTTGCATGCCGACTCAAGACCAGCGGTCCTGATCGCCGGTGGCATTGGTATCACTGCCATTAAGCCAATGGCTCAGGCGCTGCATAATCGTGGTAATCCTTTCAGTATCCACTATGCCGGAAAAACGGCATCAGAGATGGCTTTCCGGGATCGCTTGGTTCGCGAATTTGGTGAGCACATACAGCTGTATTGTTCCTCTGAAAATGAGCGTATGGATCTGCCTGCCATTTTTCAGAATGCCCCAAACGACGCTTTATTTTATGTCTGTGGGCCAAGCCGTTTGATTGAGGCTGTTACAGCCGCGGCTAGGGCAGCCAACATTGAAGACAGTCGACTTATTTGTGAGCGATTTTCAACGGCTACCCCGGTAGATGCCAAACCTGTTGATGTAACTCTAAAACGTTCTGGAAAGCAGCTTGAGGTAACTGCCGATCAGACAATTCTCGATGCGGTACTGGAGGCAGGGATAGACGTGCCATACAGCTGCCGGGTCGGTGAGTGTAAGTCCTGCGCGGTGAAGGTGGTTGAGGGTGATGCTGACCACCATGATGCCGCGTTAACTGAAGCTGAGCGTATTGACGATCGGCTGATGTGTCCCTGTGTGTCACGCGCAAAAGGCGAACACCTAGTGTTGGATATTTAGCTTAGCAGTTTGCCTGAACTGACATTATTTAAAATAAATGCACTTGTTATTGAACAGTGCGCATTACCAAAGGAGAGATCAATATGACTAACATTAACTTATACCGTCACGCACTATCCGGTCACGCCCATCGAGCAGAGCTGTTACTGTCGCTGTTGGGCTTAGAGGCCAACCTCATTGATGTTGATTTGATGGGAGGTGCTCATAAGCAACCGTCGTTTCTAGAAAAAAACCGTTTTGGGCAGGTGCCAGTGTTGCAGGATGGTGATGTGACTGTGGCCGATTCCAACGCGATTCTGGTTTATCTGGCGACAAAATATGATCCAGAAAGTATCTGGCTGCCGACTGCTGCCGAAGATGCCGCGCAAGTGCAACGTTTCCTGTCTGTTGCTGCCGGCCCTGTTGCTTCAGGGCCTGCTGCTGCGCGTCTGGTGAATGTATTTGGTGCAGACCTGGATCACCAAAAAGCGATAGATACGTCGCACGCATTTTTTGAAGTGCTCGACAAACATCTGGCAGGACGTGCGTGGCTGGCGACGGATCATGTCACCATTGCTGATGTTGCTAATTACGCTTATATCGCCCATGCGCCGGAGGGTGGTGTTGACCTGAGTAACTATCCGAATATCCGTGCATGGTTAAGCCGTGTCGAAGCACTCCCGGGTTTTGTTGCTATGCAACCAACTGCAGCGGGGCTTAATAAACACGCTGCCTAATAGAGGTTATAAAAGATGGTTTATTGGGAGCTTCGAAGCCCCCAATAAACCGTTTAATGTAACTAATTTGAATCAAGCGGAAGTGGGAAGTGTGTTAGGATTTAGTTCAATGGATTACAAGGGCGTTGACGGTACATATTCGCCATGGCTGATCCTAAAGTCGCGGCGATTCATTTATCATCATTGAGTCGTTGTATGCCGCGTTAAATAAATTTTATTTACTTAACGGGCGTATAAATAAATGGCTCAGGTCAAAACGATCTCTGTTGTCATTGCTGACGATCATGAAATTATTCGCAGTGCGATTGATAGCCTATTAATAAACCTCTCGTCCGAGAGTAGCCACCAGTATCAGGTTGTCGCTGTTGCTGAAAATGGTCTGGGAGCACTTGCTGCTGCTAAAGCACAAAAGCCAGACCTTCTCTTTCTTGATATCTCTATGCCGCTAGCTAGCGGTGCCGAAATTATTCATGATATTCGTCGTTGGAGTCCTGACTCGCGAATCATTGTTTTTACCGGTATCAGTGCGCCGGGCTTACTCGCCACCATTGTGGAAAGTGGCGTTGAAGGGTTATTCAGTAAAGGCTCTCCGGTTGATCAAATGCGCGAAAAACTCCCTTTAATTTTGCAAGGGGGGCGATATGTTGCGCCTGATTTTCTTGAGCTGATTGAACAGGGCCAACAGGCGGTTGCTTTAACCGACCGTGAGCGGCAGGTTTTAAATATGATTGTGGCTGGAAAAACCAATAAGGAAATTGCCGAAGCGCTTTTTATTAGCCCCAAAACAGTCGATAAACATCGCACTAGTCTGATGAATAAACTGGAGGTTCATTCTGTCGCTCAGCTGTTGGCGAGAGCGCTGAAGGATGGGCTGATTGATGTTAATGGGGTATAGACCCCATAACAGCTTGCTTAAATAGCAGCGACAATGGCTTACCAATTAGGACATGAGAATTCCGATGTTTGTAGGCAGCGCTAAAAGAATAACAGGAAGACTGAGGTTGCTGCAGCTGCTGCTGGCAGTGGTTAGTCTGCTTTGCGGTTCAAATGCCTGGGCGTTAACCGAAAATCCCGTGCTGACCCATTGGGATACTCTGTTCTACACCTTTATGCTCAGTGGCGTGTTGTTTTCGGCGGCCATCGTCGTTGCTTACCGAGCCTATTATTGGTTGGTCTACGTGCTGTTCTTTTTCCTGTTGACGGTCAATGTCGCAGGCATGGATGGGACGCTGGCTTACCTTATTGGAGCGAGTGATTTTGTCACTTGGGTCGTTCCGTATCTGTTGACCGCCAGTGTTGCTGCCTATGGCTATTGGATGATTGCCATCCGGCTTGACCGGACTCACGCCCTTGGGCGCTACGTCAATTACTTCTTTGTGTTAGCGGTAGTGTCGGCGCTGTTCCCATTAAGTTGTTATTTTTGGCTGGGGAAAATTTCTCTGGTGACCATGTGGGTGCCCGTTAATATTCTTTTTTTCGGTATGGTTATTGGGCAAGTATTACCGCCCTTGAGCTGGCCCACGGAGGATCGACAGCTTAGCCGGGTAATACGCCTTTTCCCTTGGGTTGTTGGCCTGTTTGCTGTGGGCACCTATCTATTTCATTTTGCTTCTACTGGCTTTAGTCAATCGGAGTTAAATCTGGTGAATCGATTGGCGCTGATTCTGTTTGCCGGATTCTCGATGACCATTGTGATTTGGCAAGCCTTTGTCAGTGCACGCCAAAAGGATCAGGCTGAGCGCCGCGCTATTGAGGCGGCCAAAAATGAGGCTGAATTGCAGCTAGAATTATTACAGGCTGAACAAGACTATCAGGCGGCTGTGTCGGCTGCGGCGCAACACCGTTCAAGGTTAGCGACAGTGTCCCACGACCTCAAACAGCCCATTTCTGCACTGCGCATTGTCATTGATCAGATGCAACAAACGGCTGGTGGCGATGAGAAACTCTCGCAGGCGGTTGAATATATCGCCAGTCTCGCGCATTCCTACATTGATGAGGGGGTAGGGTGTTCATCATTGGATATGCCTGATACAGCTAACCAACCACAACAGGAAGCCGTATCTACTTCGCTGTTCGCTAAAACTCTATTGCAAATGTTCAGTGATGAGGCTGACAAACGAGGCATACGATTGACGGTAAGGTGCCCCGACTATCCGGTGAGCGTTGAGCCTTTGTCGACCCTGCGAATCATGAATAACCTTATTTCCAATGCCATCAGGCATGCTGATGCGACACGTATCCTGCTGGCTTTTCGTCGTCGGGGCGGTCAGATTGTTTTTCAGGTGCATGACAATGGCCGGGGTATGAATGAGGAAGCGTTGAAAGATGCTCTGACCCCCTTAAACAGGGGGGGCGACTCCGGTGGCCACGGTTTGGGGTTGGGGATTGTGACGGAGCTCTGTCTCACAGCGGGTATGTTTTTTACGATCAATTCTGTGCCGGGGCACGGTACATCGGTCTCGGTATCCATGCGTCAGGCAGAGATCTCTCAGGGTTCGCCTGCAATAATGACAAACAGCTAGAGGAGTGCTGTTATGAAAGTTTTGAACAGAGTTTTAACGACATCGGTTTTGGCTACCTCGTTGGCCTTGGTGTCAACCCCAGGATCAGCCACGGATCTTATGTATACAAACTCTCCTAAAGCGCTGCAGTCCGCTACACAGTTAAATGCGCTGAGCGGTGATTTTTTATCGTCAAAGCTGCAACAGGATGGTCTTCAAAACGCGATGGTTTCCTCGGTATCGCTGTTTTATGCGCTGAGTGTTCTCAAGGGCGGCGCTGCAGGCGATACCAATGATTTGTTGCAATCCCTGTTGTTAAAGAATGCTGACGCTGATATTGCCGTAATCGCGCCTGCACTGGCTCAAGCGCTGCAATCACCAGTTGCGGCGAATAGTGAAGGGATGGGCACATTCAACCTGGCTAACTCCATTTGGTCGACCACTGGCGAAACAAATGGTATGCCCTTTGTTTTTGCAGAGACATTTCAGCAGGACTCGTTCACTTACTATGATGCCTCCGCACAATCTATCGACTTTTTGGCGAATGGTGCCTCAGAGAAGGTTAATCAGTGGGCGGACGAAAAAACCCATGGGCTCATACCTGAAGTCGTCGATGACAAAGCCATGAGAACCTACCAGTGGCTGATTATGAATGCAGCTTACTTTGAGGGCAGTTGGGCTCAGCCTATGTATAAATTACGCGCCAGGGATAACTATCAGTTTACGGGGCTAGATGGCGTTACACAGCCAGCCGAGGGTGTTGGTGCGCGTGCGATTAAAGGGCGGGTGCTGGATCGAGAGGATGGCAGCCTTGCTTTTAGTTTGCCCTTTGCGGGTTATAAATACTCTTTCATTATCCATGCGCCAAGCGCTGAAGAGGCAAATCTTGAACGCTGGCTGGTTGAGGAGGCAGTGGCTGACATGCCATCGGTTGTCGTCGAAACGCTTGAGAATCGCTCTGAACTCTATGAACTCTCAGTCCGTATGCCGAGCTTCAATTTTGCCGACACGGTCACCATGACGAAACAGTCTGCCATTACGGCGGATCTGGGGTTATTACCGTTGTATTTTAAAAGCGCCAACTTTTCACCCATGGTGGATGTTGAGAAAACCTCTCCTGCTGTTGCAGACACTGCAGTGGGCTTGATCAAACAGGATACAAAAATTGAGCTGGACGAGAAGGGCGTGAAGGCGGCTGCAGTCACCATGATCGCGGGTATCACAAAGACTTCGGTCGGGCCAAGTTTTCCTCGTCGTGACATCCTGATTGACCGCCCCTTTGCCTTTGCCATTGTGGAGAATAGCTCGCAAACGATTTTGTTTAATGGCGTTCTTGTTCAGGCTGAGCAGTCTGAAGATAGAGAAGAAAACTAAAACTAAGAACAACGAATGGGGTAAATCCCCCATAACAATCTCAACACCTAATCACTAAACTGGCTTTAAACCAATACGGAGAATCGATCCGATGAACGCTCAACACAACAATAAATTGATAAAAAAATCTTGTTTTTCACGTGTCAGCCAACTGCTGGCTATGTGTATCACGCTGTGCTGTTTATGGGCGCCGCTCGGGCAGGCTAATCCGCTGGGCGGGCAGATTCCCAAAATCCCCGCCTTCCTGCCAATGGCCCATACGGTGCCGCAAACTCAGGCCAGCCCTGTTGATGGTGAATGGGTGATCAACACCATTGGTAAACGTATTCGTATTCAAGGTGGGCGGGCTTATGCGGTTGATTCCTGGTTGCATATGTTTGTTTTGGAAATTAAGCCACTGATGGTGGTGATTAAAGATATCCAACGAGTTGGGCCCGGGCAGTATCGTGGCGAAGATTTGCCATTGGTTGGCGAGTGGAATGCTCAGTTAGGTCCTGATGGAACGTTAACGGTCAGTGTTGCCAGCATTTTGGGGCCCGTTAAGTATGCGTTAATGCCAGTGACTCAGGATGATCCGCGTGCCTTTGCCGATGAGAAGAGTGGGAACTACAGCTTAACCCCCGGTGGCGCTGAAGAGGGCAGTGATGAAGACGAAGGCTCAACTGAAGATACAGACGGTGATAGTGAAGAAGAGTTTGAAGAAGAAAACGATGATGACAGCGATGAAGAAGAATGGTAAGCCAGTGGCTGGAAAGGAGAGAACAATGAAAACTTTTAATTCTTTGATGGTAGCAAGCGGCCTGTTATTGGCATCCCCGATGTCACTCGCTGATTTAAATGCCAGCACCGGGGAAACTTTTACTTTAACTAATATCGGTGAATCCGAACAGGTGAGTTCTGAGTTTGGTTACTCCTTGTCAGCCTCCGGAAAGACACTGTTGATTGGTGCGCCAAAACGCACAATCAATGGCAAAGCGGCGGGTGCGGTGTACCAAATCAAAATTGAGGATGGCAACCTCAGCCATGATGCCGTCACCAAGTTTTATCAAGGAAAAAAAGAGGATGGTTGGAATATAAAGGGAGCGCCTGAAAATGGCGACCGGTTTGGTCATGTGGTAGCGGGGCTTAACAACAGCCAGTTCTTTGTGGGAGTGCCAGGTGAAGACCTTAAGGATATTACCAATGCGGGTATGGTTAACTTTATTGGTTTTAGTGAGAGAGGCAGCTGTGTAAGAGGTACTGTTGATTACACGCCGATGAGTTATTTCCATCAGGGACGGTTCGGCATTATTGGCAAAAAAGAGAAATATGACCGTGTAGGTTATGCCTTAGCCGTTGGCGACTTCAACAATGATGGCGGTATTGACCTAGCTATTGGTGCACCAAACGAGGATGTTGGCAAACACGATGACGCCGGTGGCGTAAATGTGTTGATGAGGGATGTTAACAAGGATTTTGATTATTGCGCCGAGGGCTTTACCTACTTTAATAATACCGCCTGGAGTCAGGGTAATCTGCAGGGCAAGCGCAAGAAAAACGAGTATTTTGGCAAAGCGCTGGCAGCCGGTGACTTTAATGGCGATGGCACTGCTGACCTGGCGGTGGGCGTGCCTGGTGATATGGCTCTGGGTAATCAGCTCACCAGCAAGGACAATAAGGCCAATGCCGGTGCCGTTAACATTATTTATGGGGATGCCTATGAAACAACCTTGAATGAGGGTGGCCCTGCGCTACTTGGCAATGAGCAGGTCCATCAGAATCTTAAAGGAATTTCTGGTGGACGCGAAGCAGGTGACCGGTTTGGCGCTGCACTGGCCGTGGGTGATTTTAACAATGATGGTGTTGATGATTTAGCCATTGGAGTGCCCGGAGAAGATATTGGTGACGTTAAAAATGCGGGCATGGTACATGTACTTTATGGCTTCGACGGGCGTTACAACAATATTGCCTCAGGTGGTTTGGTCAAGGCGGCGGCAAACATTTCCATGATGGAGGCCCATAAGCATGCGTCCTTTCATCAGAAAACAAAAAATATAGGTGGCAAGGTGGAAAAGGGCGACCTGTTTGGCGCGGCGCTGGCCGCTGGTGATATGAACAATGATGGCTATGATGATTTGATTGTGGGCATCCCTGGCGAAGATCTGAAGCGAAATGGGAAGCAGATTGTCGATGCAGGCGCTGTGCTAGTGCTTTATGGTTCCAGTTCCGGCTTGAGGCATAACGGCCACCGTTACTTCAGTGAAGCAAGTCTGCCCGGTATTGATCTGCCCAGAAAAGGCATGCGTTTTGGCTACTCACTGGCGACTGGCCATTTTAATGATGACAACAAAATGGACTTAGCGATTGGTAATGGCAGTACACGAAAAGCCAGCTCCAATAATTATGTCAGTACGCCAAAAAGGGCTGGTTCCGTGGCGGTTATTTATCAGGACTAGTTTGATTAAGGTATTCGATGTGATTGAGGGCTTGCCGGTTTCGGCAGGCCCTCAATGCGTTTAGGTTTTATTCTTTTTAAGCTTTCGCTTTATTAAGCCTTCAAAGCCTTGGCGTGATAAGCCACATGGTCTGCCATGAAAGACGCCATAAAGAAGTAGCTGTGGTCATAGCCAGGCTGGATGCGCAGCTCCAGTGGGTGGTTATTGGCTTCACACACTTCCTTCAGCAGTTCAGGCTTGAGCTGCTCCTCCAGGAAATTATCAGCATCGCCCTGATCAACAAACAGCGGCAGGCGCTCCTGCGCAGTTTTTACCAGCTCAACAGTGTCGTATTCCGCCCAGGCGGCTTTGTCGGCACCGATGTAGTTGCCCAGTGCTTTTTCACCCCAGGGGCATTGCGTTGGTGCAACGATGGGCGCGAAAGCAGACACTGATTTGTATTTGCCCGGGTTTTTCAGGGCAATGGTTAGTGCGCCGTGGCCGCCCATGGAGTGGCCCATAATGGAAGTACGCTCAGCATCAACCGGGAAGTTGGCATTGATGACTGCTGGTAGCTCTTTGGTGATGTAGTCGTACATGTGGTAATGCTTGTTCCAGGGCGCTTGCGTTGCGTTCACATAGAAGCCGGCACCCAGACCGAAATCATAGGCGCCTTCAGGGTCATCGGGCACATCATCACCACGAGGGCTGGTGTCAGGTGCAACGATGGCAACGCCATGCTCAGCGGCAAACTGTTGCGCGCCGGCTTTTTGCACGAAGTTTTCATCGGTACAGGTCAGCCCGGATAGCCAGTAGATAACGGGTACGTTGCCATTCTCAGCCTGTGGTGGCAGAAAGATGGAAAAACGCATGTTGCAGCTCAGTACGGCTGAATCGTGGGTGTATTGCAGCTGGTCGCCGCCGAAGCATTTATTGGAGCCAACTTTTTCTAAACTCATGGGAAGATCCTGTGTTGTTTGTTATTCCGAATGACGGTGAGGAAGCTGAAAGGCGTTGTGTTGATCTCTTCCGTTGATCGAAATGACAATGTTCAGTTTGATTGAGGGTTAAGTAAAAAGGGCCGGGTAAAACCCAGCCCCTCTCTTAGCCTTAAAATTGCTCGTTGCTGTTAGTAAATAACAACTGAGCGAATGCTTTCGCCTGAGTGCATCAGGTCAAAGGCTTTGTTGATGTCTTCCAGCGGCATGGTGTGAGTGATCATGTCATCAATATTGATTTTGCCGTCCATGTACCAGTCAACG
Source organism: Gammaproteobacteria bacterium F7 (assembly GCA_001593685.1). Lineage (GTDB taxonomy): Bacteria > Pseudomonadota > Gammaproteobacteria > Pseudomonadales > IMCC2047 > IMCC2047. The sequence goes on along the minus strand of LUKI01000010.1, from coordinate 21,132 downwards.
ATTTTAGGTACGTCAGTACGGCCACGAGCACCACCGAAGGCGCTACCACGCCATACACGGCCTGTTACCAGCTGGAATGGGCGGGTTGAAATCTCTTGGCCAGCACCGGCAACGCCGATGATCCAGGACTCGCCCCAACCTTTGTGGCAGCATTCAAGTGCTTGACGCATGGTGTTTACGTTACCGATACATTCGAAGCTGTAGTCAGCGCCACCGCCAGTCAGTTCAACGATCGCATCGACGATGTTGTCGACGTTTTTAGGGTTGATGAAGTCAGTCATGCCGAACTTTTTGCCCATCTCAACTTTGCCTTCGTTGATATCGATACCAACGATTTGGCTGGCACCAGCAAGGCGTGCGCCCTGAATAACGTTCAGACCAATGCCGCCCAGACCGAAAACAACAACGGTTGAGCCTGGCTCAACTTTAGCGTCGAATACCACGGCGCCAACACCGGTGGTTACACCACAACCGATGTAACAAACTTTATCCAGCGGTGCGTCGTCGCGAATTTTAGCAACGGCGATCTCTGGAACAACAATGTGGTTAGCGAAGGTGGAGCAGCCCATGTAGTGCAGCAGGTCTTTGCCATCGTGAGAGAAACGAGTGGTGCCATCGGGCATCAGACCAGCGCCCTGTGTGGCACGGATTTTCTGACACAGGTTTGTTTTAGGATTCAGGCAGAATTCACACTCGCGACATTCAGGGGTGTACAGTGGGATAACGGTGTCACCAACTTTAACAGAGGTTACGCCTTCACCGATTGCGGTAACAACTCCGGCACCTTCGTGGCCAAGTACAACAGGGAAAGCACCTTCAGGATCGTCACCGGAAAGAGTGAATGCATCGGTGTGACAAACACCGGTAGCTTTTAATTCAACCAGTACTTCACCGGCCTTTGGGCCTTCCAGATCAATCTCAAGAATTTCTAAAGGTTTGCCTGCTTCGAAGGCAACCGCAGCGCGCGTTTTCATTGTGTGACTCCAATGTGTTAAAGCAAAATGTTTAAACGATGTTCTTGCTTGAGCAGGTCTTTGGTGATCGACACAGGTCGACTGAGTCAGAAGGCCCGCTCTAAAAGAGCGTAATTATAGATTGTTGCGCCACAAATGATAAGGTACCGTTTAATTGATAACACTGTTTCTTTGGGGCAACAATAAATGAGTCGTTGGGATGGTTTTGAAGCATTTGTGCATGTCGTGGATCAGGGCAGTTTTTCCAAGGCCGCACAACATTTGAACGTATCTAAATCCTTTGTCAGTCGACACGTGACTGACTTGGAAAACCGTTTGGGAGCTCAACTACTCAACCGGACAACTCGAACGATTACTTTAACAGAGGTGGGTAAGAGCTTCTATACACGTTGTCGTGAAATTTTAAATGGTTTAGAAGAGGCTGAGCACGCTGTTTTTGATATGCAGGAGCGGCCACGGGGTACCTTGAAAATGACCGCAGCTGGGGCCTTTGGGGAAACTTATGTGGTGCCTATTGCCGTCGATTTCATGAAGTTAAACCCTGAGGTCAATATTGATATTTCCTTTACCAATAGAAATATTGACCTGGTTGCTGAAGGCTATGATTTGGCCATTCGTTTTGGGGTGCTTAAGGATTCCAGTTTGATCGCAAGAAGAATTGCTACCCGACAGTTACATGTGGTGGGCAGCCCTGACTATTTTCAGCAATTTGGCTTGCCGGAGTCTATTGATCAATTAAAGCAGCATAATTGTTTGGCGGGAGCCCTTAATATCTGGCGTTTTTCTGAGACCGGGAATCAAGGGCATACAGAGGTAAAGATCGAGGGTAACTGGCGTAGCAATAATGCCAGAGCATTACTGGAAGCGGCGCGCAAAGGGCTTGGTTTGTCGCAAATGCCCGCTGCTTATGTGCAGGATGATATTGAAAGTGGCGCATTGATTTCCGTTTTGGATGAATATCAACCGCGAGATTTGGGTGTTTGGGCGGTGTACCCCAGTAGTCGACACTTATCGACCAAGGTACGCTCTTTTATTGATTTTTTAGTGGAGAGCCTTGATAAAGAAACGGTGAGTGCCTGAATGAGCTATCTATGGGGCATCATGATTTGATTTCTTTTGAGCACAAAAAAGCCGGCCTATTGTTCACATAAGGCCGGCTTTTTGTTGGACTATGCCTTAGCCAAAATAAATATTGGATAAGGTAATAACGACAATGCCTGCGGCGATCGTCAGGTAAGGCAGAATACCCGCTTTTTTCTCGAAGGATTTATCATCGTTCATATCGACATGAAGATCTTCAAGCATTGATCGGGGATATTGGCCTCGGTCAGTGACGTAATGCCTGAAAAGGAATACCGGGATAATTAAGGAGATAATTACAATTCCGGTGAGCAGTGTTCCTGACCCCCAAACGTTTGCTCCAGCCCCCAGGAAAACCAGGTTCACGAAGGATAAAACAACGCCGATAGCCAGCAACCAGCTTGGTGCTTTCCAGGGGCGATTAGCGTGGCCGCTGTCAATACGGTGAATCCAGCCAGCATTCAGGTTCAGGAAGTTAAAAATAATGTAGCAGCAGTTTGCGACAGCCAGTACAAATAGGTAGTCAGACATTAACAGCAACAACAGGTTGAATGTTAAGTCGGTCCACATGGCGTTGGTGGGTGCGCCATGCTCATTAACTTCACTGAGGTACTTGGGCATCCAGCCATCGGCAGAGCCTTGATATAAGGTACGAGATGAGCCCGCCATTGACGTACTGACTGCCAAAATCAACGCAAAGATCAGCATGATAACAAGTACATTGCCGATGAGTTGACCACCACCGACCATGGCGGCCATAGCCGCGGCAACGCCGGTTCCGTCAACAATGCTTTCATCCAGCATACCTTCCACACCTAACGTGCCCTGGAATGACAGTGGAACCAAAACAAAAACTGCGATACAGAGTAAGCCGGAATAGAAAATGGCTTTAAAGGTATCAGTGGCTGGATTTTTGAATTCAGCCGTATAACAAACAGCTGTTTCAAATCCGTAGGTCGACCAGGCCGCAATGAACATGCCGCCAAGGAAAAGAGTCCAGCCGTCACGCGACCATTGCCATTGAGAGGTGTCCAGAATGACTCCGCCAGCTTCGTCATAGGCGATGGGCGCGAATGGCAGAAAGTTTGCGGTCAGAACATCACCAGTGAGGAGCGGTACCAGACCGATAACCAATAACGGGATGAGTGCGGCAAGGGCAAGAACTGTTTGAATTTTTGCCAGTTTTGAAATGCCTCGGTGCTGAGCGGTAAAAACGGCCAGCAATAATGCTGCGGCAATAATAAAGGTCGCATCCACTCGAAGGCTTAAGCCTTCTTTCAGCCCGTCCAGGTTTAGAATAGTAATTTCCCAGGTATTAATGACAGAGTCAGCCGGGAATAGGGCGGTGAGAATATAACCAGCACCAATACCGGTACCAATTGCGAGTACGGGTGTCCAGGCAACCCAGTTACACCAAACCGATATTGGGGCGAGAATCGGGCTATAGCGAAGCCATGCCGCGGCACCATATACAGATGCACCACCTGACTTGCTGGGAAACATGCCGGCAATTTCGGCATAGGTAAAGGCTTGCAGAAAGCCAAACATAACTGAAATAGCCCATACCATCCATGAGGGCGCACCAACAGTAGCCGCGATTCCTCCAATGGAAAAAAGTACCAGAGCCGGTACACCAGCGGCCACCCAAAAAGCGCCTTTCCAGGTGATCGAACGTTGAAGTTCGCCTGGTGCCGACTCGCTGGTCGGTCCAAAGCCTATTGCTTCACTTGACATAACATCATCCCTTGTTTGTTAAAATTAACCAAGAGGCCACGCTTTTCTAATTATTGTTAATTTTGGACGTACCTCTAACGCCCGAAAAACGCTACGGTTTTCGGGCATCTAGAAAAGTGTAGTAGAAATTTTAAAAAGAGCAGTGAAGGCGGGAAATTAAAGTAGATTGTGTTCGAGAGAAAATGCAGGCGAAAAAAAGGGGCGTTTAACGCCCCTTACAAGTGATGCCAAGTTCAGCTATTTTAATTGGATTTTTTTACGACCCAAAGCTAAAAGGCCGAGCCCAAATAATGCCGCTGTTGTTGGTAAGGGTACCCCGGTGGATGGGGTGTGGCTAACACCGGCAATAGCTTTAAGTTTGAAGAAGTCTTTAGCTCCTCGGTAAGTGCTACCGTTTGGAGAAAGATACTCATTATATGCACCGACCAACCAGTAGTTTGAGCTGACATCATTAGGGTTGCTAATAGTGATGTCTACATTTCTGTTAATGTTAAACAGATCATTAACATGTTCCCAGCCAGCTGAATTCAACTGTGCGGCTGTTTTCCCGTTTGGGTTTGCGCCGCCGTTTCCAGTGTATGCCATGATAGTCAGGTCAGTGTCGTAGCTAGAGCTGTTGGATGGCCAACCGATCTGCAGGCTGGTCAGGCTAACGGATTTATCGAAGCTCAGCAGAACGAATTCATCAGCATATTGGTTGTCAACAGCATGGTTGGGGCTATTGCTATTACCAACACCAACGCCACCATCCCAAAAGGATAGAACATCACGGCTATAAGTTGCAGAGCTTGAAGTGCTGAAACTACTCCAGGCGGTAGCCGTTGCAGTGTTGCCAGTGCTACCTGAAGTCTGAGAGTTTTTACCCGCGTAGTTTTTGCCTGGCGCGTTATTGCCAAAGTACCAGTCTGTTGTTGTTATTGCAGCTTGGGCGGTTGAGCAAACCAGTAATGCTGTAACGATGCCTGCGGCAAATTTTAGTGACTTGAATAAGGCCATGTGTTTGTACCTTTCCTTGTTTATGCTTTAGTTGGGTATAAATACTTATTATTGATATAACTAAGCAAATACCGTGCCTTTCTTTTTATTTTCTTTCTTATCAGTTGGTTATGGGTAATTTTTTTCAGTATTAATTGTTTTAAGAGCGTTGTTGTAAAAAAGACTGACAGTTGTTGTGGTGTTAACTTTTTAGCTGCTCTAGCAACTGCTCTGCTTTATTACGGTCTGCAAATACAGTGTTTTTTTCCAGTGCCAGTTTTAATTCACGTCGGGCTTCTGTATTGCGGTCGAGTTTATGAAGAGCAACGGCTAGGTGGTAACGAATTTCGCTATTTTCAGGCGCTCTCGTCAATGCTTCTCGCAAATAAGCCAGGCCTTGTTTTGCGTTGTCGTTACCTGTTAATAACCAGCCGAGCGTGTCATTAATCATCGGGTCGGTGGGTGCCAATTCATAGGCCTGTTGAGCATAGATTAGCGACTGCTCTTTATTGCCGAGTTTATAAAGTGCATTGGCGATATTGTTATGTAAATAGGGGTTCTTGGCTGTAACGGCTAATAGCGTCTTATAGATAGGAACTGCTTGGGCATAATCACCTGTCGTTAAGTAGAAGTCAGCCAGTGTGTTTTTAACCAAATAATCATTAGGATTTCGCTGCAGCCAGTTCAGAAGTGTTTGTTTCGCCTGATGATCGTTTTTCGCTGAACGCTGGGCAGAAAACAAGCGTAAGGTAAGCAATGAGCTGGGCTCGCGCTTTAGAGCCTGCTTGTAGCTTGTAATAGCATCTTTAAATTGTTGGCGTTTAATGCGTACATCGCCAACGAGGCGATAACCTTCACTATTATTTGGATGGTCGTTAATAATTTGTTTACCACGCTCAATGGCAAGATCCAGCCGGTTCAGGCTAATCTCGACCTCTGTAAGCAGGATACGCGTTGGCAGGTGATCGGGGTTTCCTTGCAGCCCCCTGAATAACGTATAACTTGCTTCGTCAAGTGAGCCAACGTCCATCTGAAAGCGGCCAATTTTCCAAAGCCACTGAGTATTAAAGTCAGCGAGAACTGCCATACGTCTTAGCAGGGATAGCAGCGGTGTTTTCTTCTGAGCGGCTAAGAGTACTCGGGCTTGAGCTTCCAGCACATGCAAATTATCGGGGTGAATAGCTTCCTGATTGGTGGCGACCTTTAGGGCTTCATCAAAATCACCATTAAGTGTCAGTAGCCTCATCAGGTAACGGTTAATGTTAAAAACGGAGGGTGCTTCGCTGGCCGCATCTTTTGCCCAGCGCAAAGCCTGGGATAGGTCTCCTTCTGCTTCATGAACTTGAGCTATCTCTAACATTAGTTCAGGGTCTTTTGGCTTGTTAGCAAGCATTTCTTTTAGCATGACTTTGGCCGATTCAAACTTGCCTTCTCGAAGCGCTATTTTTGCAAGATTTCGTTTAATTGCATTATTGTCCGGGTGAATCTTGAGCAGTTTGGTGAAGAGCGTTTTCGCTTCGTCAGTGTGACCAGCTTTGATCAGAGAAACGGCTAACAGGTTTTGTTTAGCAAGATTATCTGGGTCTTGCTCGACTAACTGTCTGGCGATTTTAACCGCTTGATCAAATCGGCCACTATTGAGAAGGGCGGTGGCGAGTGGCATCGCCGAATAATCCTGTGAGTTTTCGTTTTGGAATAACCTTTCCAGTTCATCTAGACCCTCTTCAAGAAAACCTGCATTTAGTTTTGAGATGGCCCATTTGGTGGTGAGTTGAGGATTGTTTTCAGCAATATTTAGCGCTTTTTCATAGGTATATAGTGCTTTTTGATGATTGCCTGCGCGGCTATGTGCTTCTGCAAGCATGCTTAAGAGTGTCGGATTGAGAGGTGAATATTCGAGCATGCTGGACAGTAAGTTGATCGCACTTCGAAATTCACCCTGACGCATGTAAGTGCTTGCCAAAAGGCGCTGTGGTGCCAATTCGTTAGGGGCCGACTTAGCATATATTTCCAGGTATTCGCGGGCAGCTTCTAAGTTATTCAAATTATAGTTAGCGATACCAGCAATCATTAATAATTGCAGATTACGTGTGACGACTTCAGGGCCCAGCGCATCAAGAATATTGAGAGCTTCGCTTAATGCCGCTGAACTGCCGCTTTGATCTCCAGTTCGGGCGAGGTTGACGGCGCGTAAATAAATAACCCGTGGGTCTGAGGGGATAGTATTATTGAGGGCTTTAAAATCTTCACCGATCTCGTCTTCTTGCTGTCGATTCATCAACAGTGTTAAGCGGCCGATTCTGGCGTCGAGGTTGTCGGTATTTATCTGTACAACCTTGGCGTAGCTTGCCAACGCTGCGGACTCTTGTCCTCGCAATTGCTTTAAAGAAGCGTCGGCCAGCCAGGTGGTTTCTTTTTCAGGATACAAATCCTTGAGGCGATTGATGAGCGTTTCAGCCTCGTCCTGTTTGCCTGCTCGCATTCGCAATGAGGCCTTTAAGGATAGGAGGTCTGCAGCCACCGGTGTCAACGCTTCGACGGCTTTAATTTCATCATTAAGTGCTTGTTGATTATTTGTTTCTAAAGCCGCGCGGGCACGTAGAAGATGAAGTTCTGACTTTACTTGAGTCGGTATGTTGGCTGGAACATTTTCTGAGAGTAGCTGCTCATGTTTGAATTGCACCAGATAGGCATTAGCCAGGGGGACAGCGATTAATGATACATCGGCACCCAGTGCCTGCGCCTCTTTGAGAGAGGTTTCAGCAGCGGCCGGGTTACCGGTTTTTAGGTAGGCTTTGCCTAATAAAACCAGCGCGGGTAATAAATCGGGGTTTTCCTGAAAAGCATTTTTTAGTTGAATGACCGCTTCGTCATAGCGCTTATTGTCATAGTTTCTTAAAGCATCTTCATAGTAGGCGCTAGCTTTATTGATGTCATCTGCAAGGGTGGTTTGAATACTCGTCAATAGACATGACAGCAGTGCTAATTGGCGGATCCCTTTTATGCCTGTGCGGCGGGGTACTACTTTCATGATGATGCTCCAGCTCCTAATAACCAGTTTTCAGCTTAACAGAATTGATTGAACAGTATAGACGAGCAGCGCTTTATTGAGTCATAAGTTAATGGGTAACTTTCTCTATTGATTGATGTTATGAGGTTAGCGAAAGGGGTGGTTTTTACACCACACCCTGACTTTTCAGGTAGTCCTCATAATTACCGTGGAAGTCGGTAATGCCGGTGGCTGATAATTCGATAATCCGTGTTGCCAGTGAGGACACAAACTCGCGGTCATGGCTGACAAATAGTAGTGTGCCGGGATAGTTTTCCAAGGCCAGGTTAAGCGACTCGATAGACTCCATATCGAGGTGGTTGGTGGGCTCGTCCATCACCATGATATTAGGGCGCTGCAGCATTAATTTACCAAAAATCATGCGGCCCTGTTCGCCACCTGAAATCACTTTGACGGATTTGCCAATATCATTGGATGAAAATAACAACCGGCCTAATGTGCCGCGAATGATTTGCTCGTCATCGCTGGGCTTACCGCACTCATCCATCCATTCGAGCAGTGTTTTTTCTTCTTCGAAGTCGGCGGAGTGATCCTGAGCGTAATAACCGATGTCGGCATTCTCAGACCACTTGATGGTGCCGGCGGTGGGCTCCTCATCGCCCACCAGGCATTTCAGCAGCGTTGTTTTTCCGATGCCGTTAGGGCCAATGATAGCGATACGTTCGCCAACAGTGACTTTTAAATCGAGATTGGCGAACAGCTGAGTCTCATAGTTTTTCGCCAACCCTGCAACTTCCAGTGCCTGACGATGCAGCTTTTTTTCCTGGTCGAAACGGATAAAAGGATTCTGTCGGCTTGACGGTTTGATCTCTTCCAGCTGAATTTTGTCGATCTGTTTGGCGCGCGATGTTGCCTGTTTAGATTTTGATGCGTTGGCGGAAAAGCGGCTAACAAAGGCTTTGAGGTCAGCAATCTGGGCTTTTTTCTTGGCATTATCGGCCTGCATACGCTCGCGGGCCTGGGTGGAGGCCGTCATGTATTCGTCGTAGGTGCCGGGATAAACACGCAGTTCACCGTAGTCCAAGTCAGCCATGTGGGTGCATACGCTGTTCAGGAAGTGGCGATCGTGCGAGATGATGATCATGGTGCAGTTGCGCGCATTCAATACATCTTCCAACCAGCGAATGGTGTTGATGTCCAGGTTGTTGGTTGGCTCATCGAGCAGCATGATATCGGGTTCTGAGAACAGCGCCTGTGCTAGCAGTACGCGTAGTTTCCAGCCCGGTGCGACTTCGCTCATGGGGCCATAATGTTGCTCAACGGGAATATCCAGGCCCAGTAGCAGCTCGCCGGCACGGGCATCGGCACTGTAGCCATCCATTTCGGCAAACTCGGCTTCCAGTTCACCGGCTCGAATGCCGTCCGCTTCCGACATCTCGGGCTTGGCATAAATGGCATCACGTTCGGATTTTACTGCCCACATTTCTTCGTGACCCATGATCACCGTATCAATTACGCTGAATTCTTCGTAGGCGAACTGATCCTGTTTCAGCTTACCAATGCGTTCATTGGGATCTTTAGAGACATTGCCTGAGGTAGGCTCAAGGTCGCCACCTAAAATTTTCATGAAGGTGGATTTGCCGCAGCCGTTGGCGCCGATCAGGCCGTAGCGATTACCATCGCCAAACTTAACGGAAACGTCTTCAAAAAGCGGCTTGGCGCCGAACTGCATGGTGATATTCGAGGAAACTAGCAAGGTAAAATTCCAGATTGTGTATGAATGAAAAAGCGGCGCAAATTATGCCATAGATTCAGAGGACTAAGCGATGGCGAAGGGGGATTGATGCTGATAGTTTTGTCGCATGACCGCGAACAGGGTGAATGGCAGCACTGCTGCAACAACGCACAGTCTAGGCAGGGCGAGGGATAAGTCTTTTATCTCAGTGGCTGGATTTCTGCCCAGCCCCGGTTGTCTTCGCTCGCTTAACCACGGCTCTTATTTACTGGAATGAGGCTAATCTAAAAATTGTTCTGTGCTGATCAAGCCAGCAGTGTCTTTTTCAGCCAGGCAGCAATATCTCGAATCTGTTCAAGGCAAACGCTGTGCTGCATTGGGTAGGTGCTGTAATGGGCGGAGAGTTGGTGGACGGCCAATTGCGAAACAGCCTGCCGTCCCAGTTGTTCTGGTACGACCGGATCCTGGGTGCCGTGATAGATTTGAATCGGTAAGTTTCGATTGGCGGAATGGACCTTAATGCTGGCGTGGGTGGCAAAGTAGGTGGACATCGCCAGTAAGCCGGCTAATGGCTTTGGGTAACTTAATGCGGCTTGATAGCCAACGGCGCCGCCCTGTGAAAAACCGGCAATCACAATACGTTGACTATCGATTCCGCGCTCAATTTCACGATCAATCAATGCATGCACGGCGGCGGCCGATTGCAGCAGTTGTGCCTCATCTACTTTGCGGTCAAAGGCAATATCAAGAATGTCATACCAGGCGGGCATCACATAGCCGTTGTTAATGGTGACGGGCATGGAAGGCGCATGCGGAAAGATAAAGCGTACACCGGCATCCTGAGGGAGGTGCAGCTCAGGCACAATAGCTTCAAAATCGTGCCCATCGGCACCAAGCCCGTGTAGCCAGATAACGGCTGCTGTAGCCGGGGTTGCGGGTTCGACTTCAACACAGGGTAAATAGCTCATTACAGGCGGCTCTCAACAGCGGGTGGCTCGGGCTTTTTAGCAACACGATCCAGGGCACCCATGGCAAAGGCTGAAATAACAAAGGTCATGTGAATAATGACGTACCACATGAGTCGCTCAAAGTCAGCTTCGGTTGATGCGTTGGAAACGTTCATAAAGACTTTGAGCAGGTGGATGCTGGAAATAGCGACGATGCTGGCAGCAATTTTCATTTTTAATGAAGATGCGTCCATTTTCCCCAGCCAGCTGAGTTTTTCTTCGTCGTCACTGACGTTCAGTTGAGAAACAAAGTTTTCGTAACCACTCATCATGACCATCACGATCAAGCCACCGACCATCGCCAAATCAATCAAGGACAGGGTGATGAGCACCATATCCGCTTCGGATAATTCCAAAATGTGAGGAAGAAGGTGCCAAAGTTCCTGAAAAAACTTGATACCAAGCGCCAAAAGAGCGAGGGATAGCCCCAGGTAAATAGGAGCCAGTAACCAGCGCGAGCGGTACATGGTACGTTCGATAAGGGTTTCAAATTTGTGCATTGACTCAGCCCTTGAGCGTTGAGTGTGGTTGGGTGGAGAATTTTCGATGATTAATTCGTTGATCGCAAGCGCTGGGATGCTTAAAACTCAAACTCGATTAAAAACCGTAACGTGCGGTTGGGGCTGTCGCTATCCAGGCCAAAGATAGCTGCTGCCTCCCACTTTATCTGGCGTCTGATGCCGAGGGTGATCTGGCCAAGCAGAGCGGGGCCAAGCGCAAAGGTGTCTTGGCCTTTGTAGAGTTCGACGGCGGGCTCAATAGCGCGTGAATAACGGTAGCGGGCTTGCAGGCCGAGGGATGACTCCAGTTCATTTTCGATGTCAGAACCCCACTCGTAAGCCGCGACCAAATTTGCCGTGGTGCTCCACTTGCCCCATTCTTTTTCTATCAGCAGCCCTGTTGCGGCCTCCCAGACATCCTCGTGATGTTCTTTTTCGATTTCAAAGAGCGCGCCCCAGTCAGCCCAGAACTCTCCCTGTTCGGTGAGTTGCCATTTGGCTTCGACTTCGTAGGCCTCCAGCGCAAAGCTATCGTCGGCTGATTTTTCGCCGATGAGATAAACCTCAAGGAACCAGCGATCATTGAGAGAACGGCCATAGGCGAACCGATGCAGTTGGGTGTTATCAGCGGTGCCGGGTTGGTGATCCTGATGGATGGCTCGCCATTCGATTTCCTGCTCCAGCGGCTGCACGTAGGGATGATAAATTTTATCAATCACGGTGCCATCGGCGAGGCAGGTTAGTGGGCTGAGCAGTAGGCTGCTAACAACGAGACTATGCTTGTTAATCATGAGGAGAGAGGGTTCCTGAGTCTTTTAATGTTGGCGAACAGTAAGACGCCCGATGCGCCAAGCAGGTAGCTGACTACCTGTGCCATTGACGGGGTTGCTTCATAGCCGATCAGTGCATATAGCAGGCGCCCTGTGACTGAGCTTTCAGAAAGCCACTGCGAGCTATCCCAAACGGCTTGAGCAGCGGGTATCCAATCAGCCTGGGTTAACTGTAAGGTGGCCTGTGACAGCATATTGCCAGCGAATAGGGCAAGTAAACATAGACCACTGAAGCGCAACAGCTTGTTATTGAGGTTGCGTAATAAATAGAAGAGTAAGACACCGATACTGAGGCCAATGGCAAAGCCGATAGAACTGCCGATCAGGATCGTTTGTAAATGACTTTTTTGCTGAAAAAAGCCCGTCATATAAATGAAAATTTCTGAGCCTTCGACGGTAATAGCACAGACAACACTCATGGTTGCAGTGATAAAAAACAGTGGATTTGGTGAGGGGCTACTAGACCGGCGAAGTGAAAAGGCATAGAGGCAAATAAACAGCGTGATTGCGGCTTGTAGCGAGGCGTTAGTGACCTCCTGGCCGACATAATCAAACCACTCTGAAATGGTCGGCATATTGGCGGCGTATAGGGCAGAAAAAAGTAACCCGCAAAGCAGGCCGGTAAACAGCCAGTGGATTGGTTGTTTCTGTTGATAACTGAGAGCCAGCAGTACACTGATCAGCAGCGCCGCTTCCAGTGTTTCCTGCAGCACGAAAATAACCGCGTTAATCAATTGCTTGCTCCATTAGAGTGCGGGGTCATTTTACCCGTACTTTCCCTTGGGCTGTTTTTGGGAAAAACTCACCAAAGAAGGGGTATTCGCCAGGTGGCAGGGGGCCAATAAAAATAACGGTTTTACTATTGCCGCTGATGACCTTTTCCCGATTCAACTCATAACTTTCAAATTCTTCGGCGGTGGGGTCGAGGTTTCTAATAAAGAGCTTTACCTTGGTATTGGCCGGAATAGTGATTTCGGCGGGATAAAACAGGTGATCCTTGATGGATATTTCAATCACCGGTGTCGCAGCCAGCAATGTGCTGCAGTAGAAACTGCAGAACAGGGTAAGCCAGCGCCAGTAGCGAATATTGGGTTGCCGTTGCATGCTAGGTTGTCCCCGGCTGATGGTTTGAATTTTCTGGTTGATGGAGCGGAAATAGCACCTTAAATGCACTACCGGTTGCAAAGCTGGAAGGCGTTACCTGAATGGTTGCGTGGTGCAGTTCGACAATATGCTTAACAATTGCGAGCCCAAGCCCGCAGCCCATTTCGCCGGAGGGGTGGCGATCGCCATCGATACGGTAAAAACGTTCAAAAATACGATCGCGTTGTTTTGCGTCAATGCCAGGCCCAGAGTCCTCAATGCTCAGCAGCAGATGGTCCTCTAACTTTGTCATGCTGACTTTGATGCAGCCTTCGGCTGGAGTGTATTTGTTGGCGTTACTCAGTAAATTTTTGAGTAAGGTTTTAAGTGCAAAAGGGTCACCCATGATGTGAGCCTCACAGCTGTTAAACTCTAATTGCTGTTGCTTGGCATCAAAGTAGGGGTACTCTTCAGCTAGCACCTCTTCGGTGAGTTCACTTAACTCAATCTTTTCAAAGCGAGCGTTGTATTGGTCGGGCGAATTTTTATATAACGCTAAAATTTGTTCGACAATATGTTCGAGGCGTTGAGCGGTGGCTTCTAATGCGTCTGTTTCAGCCCCCTGCTTGAGTGTTTGCTTGATGTTATAGAGCTGAACCTTGAGGGTACTGATGGGGGTGCGTAGTTCATGGGCAGCATTAGAGGCGAACTGCTTCTCGCGCTGCAGCGAGGTTTCCAGACGTTCCAGCAGGCCGTTGGAGGAGGCAACAATCTGAGCCAGCTCCTGCTGTGGTGCCTGCGTTGATAAGGGACTCAAGTCGGTTGGTTGCTTGCTTCCCATTTCGTTGGCTAGCCGTCTTAACGGGCGTAAACCATGACTGACAATAAGCCAGATCAGCAGTCCAACCACCGGTAGTCCGACAAGCACCGGAAAGATGGACTCCAGAATAACATTCTCTGCCAGGGTAAAACGTAAATCGGTACGTTCGGCGACCAATACCCAGTGGCTTGTTTCAAGGTTTCGATAGGCAAAGGTACGCCAGCGATAGCCATCGAAATTACTGTAGTTAAAGCCACTCTGCAGCGCGGCAATAGGTTGCTGGGGAGTATTGGAGGATGACGCCACTAATCGCCCGTCCTGCCAAACCTGAAAAGCAATATGGCTGTTATGGTCGATGTTGTTGGCGGTATTTTCTGTATGGATATTGGCGATAATCTTCGCGGTTTCCAGCAAATGCTGATCAAACAGCTGCTCGGCTTTTTCCATACTGGATTGGTAGCCGCGCAGTGCCGCAATAAAATTAAACAGGGTAAAAACAGCCAGAATGACTACCACCAGAAAAACGCGAATAGACGTCATAATTGCTTAGTGGCTCTCAATTTTGTAACCAACACCACGGACGGTTTTGATAAAATTGCTGCCGAGCTTTTTTCGCAGGTGATGTACATGTACTTCCAGCGCATTACTGGCAACCTCTTCATCCCAGCTGTAAAGGCGTCGTTCAAGCGTACTGCGGGTTTGTATGCGGCCTGCATTTTCCATCAGGCTTTTCAGTAGCATGTATTCCTTGCGTGATAATTCCAATTCTGTGCCATTGAGCTTGACCGAATTATTGTTACAGTCCAGGCAGACGTTGTGAATGACGATTTCGCTGCTGTGCGCTGTGCCTAAACGCCTTTCCAGTACCCGTAAACGAGCAAACAGTTCGGCCATTTCAAAGGGTTTGGCCAAATAGTCATCGGCGCCGCTATCCAGGCCGGTGATGCGGTCATCCAGCTCGGCACGCGCAGTGAGCAATAAGATGGGTAAATCAGAATGCTTTTTACGGGTTTTTTTTAGTACATCGATGCCATCGGTATCCGGTAAGCCGAGGTCCAGAATAACAATGTCGGGTTTTTCAGTATCGATAATGTGCAACGCGGCTTCTCCAGTGCCCACCGCGTTAACGGTATGTTGCTGTTCCTGTAGCGCCTGTTGAAGGGCTTTGGCCAGAGGGTAATCGTCTTCAACTAACAGTATCTGCATAGTTTATGTGTTTGTGAATAGGGTTAAAGTGCTTTACGAACTTCGACCAGGGCCGTTGAAATTTCCTGCTGGCGCCCTTTATCGGCTAGAGGTCGATGCGCACGCGCAGGGGCAGCTTGTGCTTTAAGTAGAAACTTTTCGGCTTCCAGGTAGCGCCCCTCGTTAACCAGATACTGAGCGAAAAAATAATTACTATCAATACCGTCCGGGTTGATTGAAATACCTTTGAGCAACAATTCCTCGGCTTTATCGTCATCACCAAATGCAAGAGGCCAGCCGGGGACGTTGAAATACAATGTGCCCAGGCTCGTATAGGCTGAACCCTGCATCACAGCAGGTTCAAGTTTTATAGCCTGTTCCAAGTCTGATTTGCTCGATTTGGCGAGTTTCAAGGCCCCGAAACCACCCTTAGCCCCGGCATAGGTTGATTTGATAATGCCACTCCATAGCCAGATTGAAGCCGCTTCGGGATATTTTTTTGAGAGTTGTTCAGCCTCATGGCTGAGCTTTTCAAAGGCAGTCAGCTGCGGCTTCCCTGATAATTGATAATTGACCTCAGCCCAGCGTTTTTGCAGCTGATGAATATCGCTACCAAGATCAGCCCACGCGAAGGAGGCCGTGCATAGGCTGAATAAGGTACTGGCAAGTAAGGCGCTGTATTTAGAAAAAGACATTGTTGATTCCTGTGGTGTTACTGTTGTGCGTATCGACGAATGACGGGTAACTTTTTTACCAGGGCATTGTGAACAATACTCGGGAACAAGCCGTTTAACCGAACAAAGAGCTTTTCCGGCCAACCCATATAGCACTGTTTGTTGGCACCGGATATGAGCTTCATGACCTCTTTGGCGACTAACTCAGGTGCGTCAACGGCGTTGCCTAGCGCTTTGTTAAGCGCAGTGACATTGCTGGCGTTGAGGTCAGTTTGAGTGGCACGTGGAGCCAGATAACTGACCTGAATCGGACTGTCGGCCAGCTCACGTTGCAGTGCTTCGGTAAAGCCCCTGAGACCAAATTTACTGGCACAATAGGCGGTGAATCCGGGGTGACCAATACTGCCAAAAATTGAACCAATATTGATGATGGCCGCTTCCTTGTGTTGCCGGAGTAACGGCACCAGTTGTTGGCATAGCAACATCGGTGAGAGCAGGTTCGTGGTGATCATCTGCTCAATGAGTTTGGCCTCTTGTTGTTCGAAGAGGTCAAAACTCAACACGCCACAGGCGTTCACAAACAATTTTATATTCACCTGTTGAGCGGCACTGACGATTGCTTGGCGTCCCTCAGGGGTATTGATATCGGCTTCAATCAGTTGGTGATTACCCGATAGTTTTTGCTGCAGGGCAGCCAACTTTTCTTTGTTTCTGCCGGCCAGCAACAGGTGTACACCGGTTTTATCCAGTTCATGGGCAATGGCCTGGCCAATGCCCCCGGACGCACCGGTCAATAACAGATATTTATCGTTAAGTCGCATGGCTGACCTCAAAAGTTGGCGACCTTGCCTTCGCACAGGTCGTGGCTGTCGGTGATATGACGGAAGATATCGGCATAAAGTTTGTAGAACACTTTTGCGCAGTGAATGATTTGTGCCTGATCTTCCGGGTCATCAATTTTGTTCATCAGATTCTCAAAAAATTGCATGTGCTCAATATCCAGTGCACCATGCGAATACAGGTATGAAAAGGCCTGTTCCGGTAAATTGAGTGCTTGGCGAATGCTGTTGGCGGCCTTATCAGCAACACTGATACTGGTGCCTTCGAGCACCTGTACCATGCCAAAAAAGCCAACGGGATTAAGTCGGTGGATGGTGTCATAGGCATAGCTGACCATTAACTCGGTAGCGATACTTGGGGTGCTGCTTCGCGATATCTCCTTATCAAAACCGCAGGCGGCAATATCGTTAAGAATCCATTCCTGATGACCGATTTCCTCTTCAATGTATTCGGCCAGTGCTTCGCGCAACCATTCCTTTTGTTCAGGAAGACGGGAACCGGCCACCATCATTAAGGGCACCGTATGTTTAACGTGATGGAAAGCTTCCTGCAGGAACGCATGGTACTCGTTGAGACTGATGGTGCCGTTAAGGGCACGCTTAATCAGCGGTACGTCTAACAGTTGTTGGCGTTCATCTTGAGTTGCAATTTGTAATTGATCAAAAAAAGTCATTGGTTTTCTACCTTTAAGTCATGTGGATAGAGTGAATCGATTAATTTGGCGTAGTGCTCAAAGATGGCGGCGCGTCGTGGCCGGCCATTATCCGTGAGCAGGTTTTTTTGTTGGCTTAATGGCGAATCGAGCTGTTGCCAGTTGAGAATGCGCGCGTAATCAGGCAAGCGGCGGTTGGTTGCCTCAATTAACTGCGCAAGCTGCTGTGCGGGAATGTTGCCGCGAGTACTGATAAGCGCGATGCAGTAGGGGCGGGCATCACCAAAGACCACACATTCTGCAATTTGGGGGTGCGTTAACAGCTCACTTTCAACCCATTCCGGGTTAATGTTGCGACCATAGCTTGAAATAAGCAGGTTTTTGCGACGCCCTGTAATCACCAGGTTTCCCTGTTCGGTTAAATAGCCCATGTCACCGGTATGAATACGGGGTTGTGACCAGCTATAGGGGTCATTGGCATAACCCAGCATGGCGTTGCCACTAACGACCACTTCATCATTTTCAATGCTGATGTCGAGATGTGGCAGTGGGCGACCACAGCTGTGCTGATCGTTATTTTGTGGTGTGTTTAAACTCACGACGGAGGCACACTCCGATAGTCCGTAGCCCTCGTAAACCGGGATGTTAAGCTCGTGGGCGCGTACCAGAAGTTGAGGAGACACTCTGGCACCTCCCACGGCAACAAATTTCAGCGATTCGGGTACTTTCCATCCCAGCTCAACGGCTGAAATAAGAACCAGCAGTAATTGCGGGGTAACAATTATGCTGTCGGGGGTATACCGGGTAATCACTGAAATAAAACGCTCAGTGGAAAGCGATGAACTGCCTTGAAATCCAATCTCGGCAAGTCCGGGTAGCATGACTTCTCCCTGGGCCAACAGGGTACTGTAAATGCCAGCGACATTTTCCAACAGCGTACTGAGTGGCAGCAGGCAGAGATGCCTAGGCTGATTCAGGCCAACCCGGTCGGCGAGAGCCTGGGCTTGCAAAAGCAGCTGCTCATTGCTGAGGCAGACACCTTTAGGGGAGCCTGTTGATCCGGAGGTGAAGGTGATTTTTTGTGTATTGTCAGGCAATAAGTATGATGATTCGTTTTTATTTAAAATCAATAAATTATAATGATTATTTAATAATTTAGATGAATTTTTTGTGTCGCTGCTTAGCCATGAAAAACTTTCTTGCTGCTCACAGATCAGGGCATCAACCGGCGTTGATGACATGACGTTTTTAAGTTGTTGGGGGGTGAAAAATGTTGGCAGTGGAATCAGGCAAACGGAGGCCAGCTGGCAAGCCAGATCAACGACCATCCAGTGAATACTGTTATCTGCATGCAGAGCCAAACGTTCAATATGATGAGCTTTTAAGCTATTACTCAGTTGCTCACATAGCTGCATTAGCTCATCAAACCTGAGGGCTGAGTTTTCGTCTCGGGCAACAATTTTGCTGCCGGGAACGATTGTTTTAAGCCGAGAGAGAATGTGCACCGTGGCAACCCATTTCATCCAGTGTTAACGCCAATTCTGCAACGCGATTTTGGTACAGCGTGATAATGTTTTTATAGGCTTTGCGTTGGCATAGTGAGGCCATCGCGGCTGCGACATTGACCGTTACAACCTTTGGCTGGCTGTCGTAGTAGCTGCCCCACTCAGAGATATGAGAGTTGGTGAGCAGCGCGGGGTCTGCGTCATATAGTTGATGTAACTTCATGCCCATACGGGTCATCATGCGGTCAACCAGAGGGGTAGCCGTGAAGACCACCCAATCAAATTGGGACTGTTGTAACAGGGCCGTTAAGATTAAAAACAGCAGTTGGCTGCCACCGCGTTGCGTGGCGACCAGGTTGCCGATTTCGGTGATGTGTTGGCGAGATACCGAATATCCTGCAGTCTGGCTGACAAAGCTTTCAATGTTACGGGGCAGGTACTGTTCAAGAAAGAGGTCTTGATCACCGGCAGGGCGAATGCCTAAGGCCGCAATGGGCGTTCTGCAACAGTCTATGTCTAACAGTATTGGCATAAAGTCATGAATATGAGCACCGTGTACTTTGTGAAACTGCTGCGCGATATAGGACTCAATGTCAGCTCTATCTGGCGTACTTTTGTCGTGAAGACTAAGCGTGGGTCCCGGTGTTAACAGGCGGGTCAGCCCTGCAGGAGAGCTGATCTTGCTAGATTGTTCGTGACCTTTAACGAGTGTTTGCATATATCCATTCCAATAAGAACTGTTGATATTGGATAGACTAGCAAGTGAAACTTAAGGGGATCTTAAGAGAGGCTTTATTGTGCTAATAAACGGATGATGCTGTGGATATGCGCTTTTTTGCCGGTTGTTGCGGCAGTCGATAGAGTTTCTTATCGTAGGACATTGACGACCAATTAGCGTGAGCAAGCGCTTTTTTGGCCAGTGCCAGGTCTGTTGAGTGTGCTGGCACCAGTCGTTGTTGTTGATAGATAAATTCGGTAATTGGCATGTCTTTTCGCAGTATCGCTACACGATCACCTTCCATGTACGCTTGAGTTGCGTTGTACTGCATGATGGCTCGGCCAGCCTGTTGCTGCATCTCCGGGCGCGTCAGATCATGGCCGATCATGGGGTGAGTTGAGGAAATACCCATCAATGACAGCAGCGTGGGGGGCAGATCGATCTGGCTGGCGACGGGGTTATAAACTGCCGGTTTAATGGTGCCGCCTAAAATTAGCCCGGGAATGTGGAAGTAATCGACGGGAACCAGCTCTGCGCCGCGCACCCGTGAATTGTGGTCGGCGACGATAACAAACAGGGTGTTATCCCAGTAATTTGAGCTGCGGGCTTTTTTTATAAACTCACCAATGGCGTAATCGGCATACCTGACGGCGTTATTAACGGTATTTTTTTCTTCATCGTGTAGCTCTATACGGCCATCCGGGTATTCAAACGGAGAGTGGTTTGACGAACTGAAGACCAGGCTGAAGAAGGGCTGATCGCCAGCACGGCTAAACTCTTCATGGGCGCGATTGAACAGGTCTTCATCGGAAACCCCCCATGAACCAGTGAAAACAGGGTTAACATAGTTATCCTGATCAAAAACAGACTGAAAGCCGTTGTTCATAAAAAAACGGCCCATGTTGTCGAACTGGGCTTCACCGCCATAAATAAAGCTGGTTTGGTAGCCTCGTTGCGAGAGCAACTCTGCGATGGTAAAAAAGTTCTTCTGAGATTTGCCCAGCTTAACGACACTCCGAGCTGGAGTGGGTGTAAACCCGGTTACCACCGCTTCAATGCCACGCACAGACCGGGTTCCGGTCGCGTAAAGATTCTCAAACCACAACCCTTCGTTGGCGAGACGGTCAAGATTAGGCGTTAAATTAAGCCCTCCTAGAGAGCCGACAAACTCAGCACCCAGGCTCTCCTCCAGAATAACGACAAGGTTCAATGGCCGGTCATAATGACGGGTGGCTTGCTGATAATGCAATGTTGGTAGCTGGTTAGAAACAAAGTTCTGGCGGTCAACTTGCATGGCTTTACGGACAATATTAAGGGTGTCTTGCTCGTCCATTTCTCCGTAGTTTGATCCGCCGTGGGGTTCTTGTCGCATTTCATAGGCAGCGTAAAGGGCTGTATAGCTGGAGTTCAGTGCTAAATCGTTCGCCAGCGGATCGTTAGAGAGTGCGACGGTGCTGGGGTTAACGGGGCGGTGATCCAGTGTGGAGCGGATGGCTGCAGAGCAGGCAATGATGAGTACCGGGGTTACCAACAAGACCGTCATCATGCGCAAGGGCTGCAATGTTGACGTATAACGCTTAACCGTTTTTACAGAAAACCAGGCAGTCAACCCGCATAACAAAAAAGCCAGTGTCAGCGGAATTTTTTGGGTTGCCAGCAGTGTTGAGCCAACTTCTACCGGGTGGTTTAAATATTCGATAAAAAAGATATTGGGTCTTGAGTCAAATTGATTAATAAACGAGGGTGTACTGCATTCCATAAAAGTAATAACGACCAGCATAGTAGGCAGATATATTTTCAGGAATACTCC
>LUKI01000009.1 GCA_001593685.1 Gammaproteobacteria bacterium F7 | reverse complement strand
CGTCAGCGTCAAAGCACCCGTACTTGCATCGGCAGTTGCCACAACGCCCGTTTGGTTACTTACCGCGTTAATCGCATCGCGCGCATTACGGCCTTGCGTTACCGCATTGGTGTCGGAAGAAATAGCGCCGACATCAATACCGTTAATTTTTAATTCACCATTGGAAAGGCCAACCCCTGACAACGGAGCTGCACCATTCAACGAGGTGGTCGCAGTAGCAGAAACACCTGTTTCATTGGTTTTAGAGTTAATGGCTGTCGCTTTTGCTGCTGCAGACGATGCTGTCACACCTGCCGCCGAAGTCGCAGCTGAAACACCCACTTCCGTACCGTTAATGGTAAAACCGTCACCATCAAAGGCCGACGTGCTTACTGCAGAGCCACTGGCCTGAAAAGAACCCAGCGTGCTAGTCGTAGCGCCCGCAACACTGAAACTAATCGTTTGGTTAGCATTCGCACCCACCTGGAACTGTGCCGATGAAAAAGAGCCGTCCAGAATATTAGTGCCGTTAAACTGTGTAGTCTGACCAACACGGTCAATCTCAGCCAACAGCTGCTGCGCTTCCGCGTTCAGAGCCGCACGGTCAGAGGCAGAGTTAGTGGAGTTAGCAGACTGCAAAGCCAGCTGACGAATACGCTGCAATGAATCACCACTTGCACCTAATGCACCCTCAGCGGTTTGTGCCAGCGAAATACCATCGTTGGCGTTACGAACGGCCTGGTTCAGACCATTAATCTGAGTAGTGAAACGTGATGAAATCGCTAGACCTGCCGCATCATCTTTCGCGCTGTTAATACGCAAACCAGATGACAGGCGCTCCAGAGAAGTGTTCAGCGAGCTTTGTGATGAATTCAAGTTACGTTGTGCATTTAGGGATGCAACGTTGGTGTTAATTACCTGAGCCATTTTATATCTCCTGCTTTCTTACGGTCTTTGTTCAACTCTATAGTAAGAATGAACGACCGATGAAAGTGGTTAGTTAAAGACGAAGTATTCGTCCGGTCAAACAGGTTATCGACACAGCAATTAGAAACTTTAGAATTTATTTTACTGAATATTTCGGGTGCTTTTTTCAACAGAGGCGAACCGGCTAATGCGGTTACTCACAACCAACCGATTCAGGGATAAGATGAAATATGCTGCCAACTATAATGCTGCCTCACGGCGTCAATAACACCAAAACCACAGCATCAAACAAGCCAACAGCGGGAACGGGAAAGCCCTGCACCGCGACAATGACAGAAGGACATTAACCCCGAATAAAGTTAAACAGCGAAAGGGTATTCACCTTTAGATAACTTTGCTGTGCCGCCTGTAATACGAACGTACTCTGGGTGAGCAAACTAATGGCCTCGGTGTAATCCAAATCTTCAACATCAGACAAGGTATTGCGATGAAACAGCTTTATTTCTTCATTGGCAGACTCAACAGAATCAATCGTATTCAATCTGGAGCCAATCTTAGAGGTGGTTTGGTTAATCGCAGTCATTGCATTATCAAGGCTGATTAATGCATCACTGATTAATTCACCGCGCTGGAGGTTTGCGGCCTCTCCTTCCCCCAGAGTATCAAGACCAATAGCCAGGTTTTCCACAATGCTCAGAATATCCAGCTTTTGCGGGTTAGAGTGCACCGCCGTAAAGACATCACCATTGGCTGGCGCACCACTAATTTGTAGCTGAATCCCCTCGAAGGCAATCGCCTCTCCCGGCACGTAGGGTATATTCGTCAGCGGCTGAGCGGGCACACCACCACTCACCGCTGTGCCATCAGAAACACGTGTCACACTGTAGGTGGTATTCGGGCCAGCAACGCTAAAAGTGATAACAGCATCATCAGGATAAAAAGCATCGTAAGCGGCCTGATTGGTGACCACCGGTGTTTGTACAGTACCCGTACCGCTATTACCCCCCGCCGCCGTGACTGTAAAATTATTCGGGATAGCAATATCTGCAAACAGCGATTTTCCCGAATCACTGGCAGCGACATTTAAGGTGCCGGATATCGGAATGAAAAGCTGACCTTCGTCGCCCTGGTAGCTAAAACCACCGCCAGATTGTCTGACAAACGGTTCCGTATTGGCCTGATAACCGGAAAAAATAAACTCATTATCAGCCCCTCGGGCATTTACAAAACCAAGTAACTCTTCCACACGTTGTCGCAATTCAACAGCAATCCCCTGACGACTCCCAAAATCTAGTGCGCCATCTCCGGCTTGAACCGCAAGCTGCCGAACCCGTTGCAAGGAGTTGGTAACACCCTCCAGGACGGTTTCTTCAAGGTTCAATCGGTTTCTGGCAAGGTTGGCGTTGGCCTGAAATTGATCCAGCAGATCAACCTGCCGATTCAGCGCAATAATGGTGGGGGCAGCAATGGGGTCATCCGCCGGCGTATCAACACGTTTACCGGTCGCAATTTGCTCCTGTAGCTGAGTTACATTGGCCTGTCCCTCTAACAGGTTACGCAACCCGGACAGGAAAGCCTGATTGGTTGAAATTCTCATGTGCGCTCCTTTAGCCCACCGCTCTAATTAACGTATCAAACAGTTGGCGAGCAACATTAATGACTTGCGCAGAGGCATTATAGGCCTGTTCAAACTGCACCAGGTTTGCGGCCTCCTCGTCCAGATTCACCCCTGTAGATTCCTGCAATAAACCTTGTGACTGTTCCAACAAAATCTTGCTCGCTTCAGCATCGCCCCGCGCTGTACTGGTGCGGGTACCAACCTCTTGAGTAAATAGCCCATAGGCCGCTTCAAGCGTAAGCTGATTGTTGCCAATCGTATCCGTCGTCTGCACTTTAACCATCGCTAATCCTGCTCGGTTATCCAGCACACCACCGGTGTTATAGGCGACCTCAAACCGATCTCCATTGGCTGGCGCCCCAGTAATCTCAACCTGAAATCCAAAACTGGCCGGCAGAATGCCATTGGGCGAGGCCGGGGGATAAGCCAACCCTGTTTGCGGTGGCACTAATGCCACGGGCGCCGCTGGGTTAGTATTATCCAGAATATTGTAGGTCGTTGGACTGGTGAACTGAATCACCACCGGTGGTGAAAGAGCCTGCGATGTGGTAGTAAAAAATGCCGTCGATGTATCGGTCACCTCACCGGCATTGATACCGGCTGTACCGGTATTGGTTGAGGCGCCAGTTGTACGAATGGGTGAGGCAAGCGCCAGCTCTTCAGCACGGTTGATCTGTACCGCCAACTCATTAGAAAAGCCTCGAGTAGGCTGTAATAGAAAACGATCCCCAGTTGAGAAGCTCCCGGAAGGTCGACTTAAATCAATGGTCAGGCCATCCACGGTCACTGTCGCATTGGTTCCTGGTGCCGCAGGCGGTAAGGTACCCGTTAAACTGGGATCCAAAGCCGTATTCGTTTTACCATCGGTATTGCGAATAAGCACATAGGTGTTTGGCCCGGTAAAAGTCAGCTGATAATCACTCACGCTGAGCTGTGAAATATCGCTAACCGTCACCGTCACTGACTGGTCATTAGGTAATGAGTTATTCGTCCCAGCAACCGTCCGTTTAGCAACAACGTTGGCATCGTTAATCCCGGTAAACAGGTCTCCACCAAGGTTGTTCTCCAAATCCATACCCAAATTATGGGCAGTGTTGATCGCGTCACTTAACCCCAAGGCAACACGTCCAAGGTTATTCAACGCATTACCAATCACGCCAAATTGTGCGCTTAACAAGCCGCTCATCATGCCGCCATCAACACTACTGCCAACACGCGAAATAGCGCCGGTGGGCGAACGTACCACAAGCTCCTTGACCTCGGGATCATTAATCGATTGCGCAGTTTCTAAGGTAAACGTTTCGTTACCCACGACCAGCGGTTGACCACTGCCAATCGAAATAGACAGACTGTTATTTTCAAGCGGCACAACACTGATATCCATCAGCTTTGCCAGCTCTCGTAATGTTTCATCACGTTTATCTAATAAATCATTTGGTTGGCCACCATTATTAGTCGCGATGCTAATTTCCGAATTTAAGTCCGCGATGTCGCGGGCTAAATTTGAAACCTGCGTTGCCACCGCCTCAACCTGCTGGCCAATATCCGCGCGGATACTTAACAGTTGATTTTGCAGCGACTTAAATTTTTGAGTCGCATTCTCCGCGGTAGACAGAAATACCTGCCGCGCCTCAAGTGACGTAGGGTCATCAACCGCCGTCTGTAGACTGGAAAACACGGATGAAAGACTACCAGCCAACCCCGTATCGGCATTCGAGAACAGCTGATCCAACTGGTCCATCACACTGGTAAAACTTTCGGTGCGACCGAATACAGAGATATTGCTACGCTCACTGTCAATCAAAAACTGATTCGTAATACGGCGAACATCATTAACACCAGCTCCGGTGCCAAGGTAAAAACCACCATTAAATTCTGGCGTACGTGTCGAAAAATCAGCCCGCTGTCGAGAGTAGCCCTCGGTATTAACGTTGGTAATATTATGCCCAGTAACACTCAAACCTGCGCGGTTAATGTTTAATCCGGATAAGCCAATATTTAGTAGATCTGGCATAACGCTACCTTATAAGCGAGACGAACGTTGGTAAGCCTGAAGGCCCTGCTTTTGTTGCAGGTTTAATGGTGCTTCATGACGAGTTTCAGAGTCTGAAAGTTGCTGGTTTCGTTCCGCATAACCACCCAACTGTTTAACCAGCATATCGGCCATGCCGATGCCCGGCCCTTGCGTCAGGCTGAGACTGATTTGCTGATCGTACATATCGCGGTACATCTTTGACTGCTGGCTATTAAAAACACCATCCTCTTCAAAGGCTTCGTTGGCCGCCCGCATACTCTTCAACACCATATTAAGAAAAATAGACTCGAACTGCTCAGCCACTTCTCTTAGTGCCCCCTGACCATCACTCTTAGCCTGCTGCTTGATCGAATTAAGGTCAGCAAGATCGGTATAAGACTGGGAGCTGGCAATCTGTGCCTGGAAATTAGCCAGTTGGTTTTGTGCCGCAAAATCAGTATTCATATCAGATCACCACTAAACTGGCGCGTAATGCACCGGCCTGTTTGAGGGCTTCGAGAATGGCCATCAAATCGCCGGGAGCAGCCCCCACCTGATTAACCGCCTGAACAATTTCATCCAGAGACACACCGGGGTTGAAGACAAAGGCTCGGCTGTCACCCTCATCAATACCAATTTGTGAGCTGGGTGTGATCACCGTGTCTCCCTCAGAGAAAGGAGCAGGCTGGCTGACCTGAGGACTTTCGGAAATAGTCACCGCAAGATTGCCGTGAGTAATCGCCGCTGGAGCAACGCGCACATGTTTACCAATCACGATGGTGCCGGTACGAGAATTAATAATCACTTTGGCGGTCGCTTCAGCCGGATCAATCTCCAGATTCTCCAGAACCGACAAATAGGTCACACGTTGCGAAGCATTACGCGGCGCCGTCACCTGGATAGAGGTTGAATCCATCGCAAAAGCGGTATTAGCGCCCAGCAGGTTATTAATTTTATCTGCCACTCGTTTGGCGGTCGTAAAATCCGGTGCATTAAGGTTAAAGGTCAGCGTATCACCCAACGCAAAGCTATTGGGAACCAAGCGTTCCACCGTTGCACCGTTTGGCACGCGGCCAACACTGGGCACATTCACCGTAATTCTCGACCCATCCGCACCCTGCGCACCAAAACCGCCGACAACCAGGTTGCCCTGTGCAATCGCATAAATCTGGCCGTCCAAGCCCTTCAGCGGCGTAATCAGCAGCGTACCGCCACGCAGGCTTTTTGAATCACCTAAAGAGGAAACCGTCACGTCAATTTGCTGGCCCGGCTTTGCAAAGGATTGCAGGTCCGCATGCACCGCCACGGCAGCAACATTTTTTGGATTTGGTGTGACGCCAGCAGGCAAAGCTATACCAAACTGTGTCAGCAGGTTTTTAAACGATTGCTGCGTGAAGGTTGTTTTATCGCCCGTGCCATCCAGCCCCACAACCAGGCCGTAGCCCAACAATTGGTTGGTACGCACACCCGCGACACTAGCCAGATCCTTAAGGCGATCCGCCATAACCGGCTGACAAACTACCAATACAGCCAAAACCCAGAGCGCTTTTTTGTGCTTTAATTTGAGCAGTTTAATCATGATTGCCGCCTAAAAGGGCCAAACCTGGCCGAAGAAAAATTTAGAAAACCAGCCCGGCTCATTGGAGTTGGCAAACGTACCTGTACCACTGTAAGTAATACGGGCATCAGCAAGCTTGGTAGAAGGCACAACGTTATCTGGCGCAATATCATCTAAACGCACCATGCCGCTGATGCGAATATATTCGTCACCGGTGTTAAGCGTCATCCATTTTTCACCACGTACCCGCAGCACGCCGTTAGGCAATACGTCGGTGACCGTCACCGTGATATTGCCGGACAGACTGTTACTTTGGTCACTTTCGGCATCCCCGGTAAAACTGTTATCACCAGCGACATTGGTCGCTAACCCGTAATCTTTTAACTTGTCGGTATAATCGGTAAAGGGCAGCGTTGGGGTGGCCAGGTTATGAGCGGTTGAGTCAGCAATTTCGGTTTCTGCTTTTTTAGACGCCGTGGTTCTTTCCACCAGATTAATGGTCAAAATATCGCCCACATGGCGAGCTTTACGATCAACAAAGTAGGACACGCGTTGAGTCGGCTGATAAATCGCGCCCTGTGAAGACGGTGCAGGCATTCTGTAATCAGGCATCACCGGCGCATAGGCTGGATCATCTGGCTGGGCGTTTCTCACCCCCGCACAGCCAGTCAACAGAAAGACACTGGAAACAGTCATCACTGCCGCACCTTTCACTATTCTGTTCCCGATATTATTCATCACTATGACCCGTCTTCTATCTGTTCAAGCTGTTACAAGCTTTGTGTTACAAACTGCAGCATCTGATCAGAGGTGGAAATCACCTTGGTATTCATTTCATAGGCACGCTGAGTGGTAATCATATCCACCAGCTCTTCAACGATATTTACGTTAGAGTTTTCCAACACACCCTGCTCAATGGTGCCTCGTCCGGACAACCCTGGCGTACCGGTTGTCGGCGTACCGCTGGCCGCTGTTTCCTTATAAAGGTTGCCGCCTATTGCTTGCAGCCCTGTCGGATTAATAAATTCAGCCAGCTGGATATCACCAATCTGCGTGGGTGTACTGGATCCGGCTACGGTGGCGCTGACAACTCCGTCGCTACCGATAGTGATATTCAACGTATTAGCGGGAACGGTGATAGAGGGCTGTAATTCAAACCCCTGTGAGTTGACAATGACACCGTCCGAGTTGAGCTGAAACTGACCATCACGCGCATACCCCGTTTCACCATCGGGCAACAACACCTGAAAGTAGCCTCGACCATTAATCGCAATATCCAGAGGTTGATCCGTGACTTCCAAATTACCGCTGGTATGCAGTTTTTGAGTGGCAACGGTTTTAACACCGGTTCCCGTTTGCAACCCAGAAGGCAGCTGAGTGGACTGGGACGATTGAGCACCGGGTTGCTTATGCACCTGATAAAGCAAGTCCTGAAAAACCGCTCGTTCACGTTTGTAACCGTTAGTGCTGACATTGGCCAGGTTATTAGAAATACTCGCCAGCGCCTGATCTTGCGCACTCAACCCGGTTTTACTAATCCACAATGACGCTAACATAATCTTCTCCAATCGCCCCGCAAAGAGCGCAACACCTGTTCAAAATTGACTTAAACTATTCCACTTACCGTGCGACCATTTTTTGCCGCTTTTTAACTGTTAGATGCTGTTATTAAGACATCTGCAAAAGCCGTGCCGATGCTTCAGAATTTTCTTCAGCCGTCTTCATCATCTTCACGTGCAACTCAAATTGTCGCGATAAACTGATCAGCTCGGTTAACGCTTCGACCGAGTTCACATTACTGCCTTCCAGAAAGCCGGCGCTCACACCAACCGCGGCGTCAGCAGGAGCCGCCAGACCATCACGCTGGCGCATTAAGCCATCATTACCCTTATAAAGCTGACTGGCATCCGGGTTAACCAATTTAATCCGGTCAACCTGCGACAGGCTGCCGGGGTTGGCGCCCGCCCCCTGGATTGAGATGGTGCCATCCTGACCAATCGTAATCCGTTCAAAGGGCGGCAATGCAATAGGGCCGCCTTGCCCCATCACCGGCAAGCCATTGCCATTTCGCAAAACACCTAATGAATCCACCTTCATTTCACCGGCACGGGTATAGGCTTCACCACCATCAGGTGTTTGTACCGCTATCCACCCTTCACCATTGACCGCCACATCCAGCTCATTACCGGTTTCCACTAATGTGCCATAGGCAAAGTTAGTGCCCGGGTTTTCTTCCATTGCATAAACACGCGATGCGTAGGTCTCGCCATATACAGGCATGGCACGGGCTTGAGCATAGTCACTTCGAAACCCCATGGTATTGACATTGGCCAGGTTATTAGCGTGAATCGCTGTACCCCGTGCATTCTGAACGGCACCTGTCATTGCAATATAAAGTGACTTATCCATGCTCTTTTACCCTGTTGCTTTTATGGCTAGTAAATCGCTAGTTAGCTGATCGCTTAAATCGTTACAGACTCAACTATCGAATCTGTAGAATCGCCTGCGTTACGGCCGATTCGGTTTCAATCGCCCGCGCATTCGCCTGATAGTTACGCTGGGCAAGAATCAAACTCACCAGTTCAGCAGACAAATCCACATTGGATTCTTCCAACGCACCCGACTGAAGCACACCCAATGAGGCGCTACCGGGTGTACCCACCACCGGGTTACCAGAATCAAAGGTTTCAGCCCATTGAGTGCTACCCTGCGGAGACAGGCCCTCAACATTACTGAAGTTAGCCAAACCAACTTGCCCCAAAAGCCGTGACTGGCCATTGGTATAGCGAGCAAAAACACCACCGGTACCGGCAATATCAACCCCGGTCAACAAGCCGGTTGCAAAGCCATTCTGATTAATGTCATTGACCGCAAAAATACTGCCGAATTGCGTAGTACCACTGAGGTCAATGGTGAAGTTAGAAGTAGTCGGCGGCGTGGTCGGCAGTGCATCATCCCCACCAGGCAACTCAGTACCGTTGTAATTGCCATTCGCATCAACAGGCACCCAGCCATCAATCACCATGGTGGCGGGAGCCGTTGATGACAGTGCTCCATCTTCAGTGAAGTTAACGGTAAAAGACTGACGAGTTGGCGTAGTGGTTGCAGAAGGCGCTGTACCGCCCGTAGTGGGAGGCCCTACAGTTGCACCAGGGCGACCAACATCACGGCCATCAATTTGAATATACATGGTCCACTGGTTTTCTGGCACAGGTGGAACGGCGGCTGGATTAGCCTGATTCTTGACGAAGAACTTGGTCATGACATGGTCGTTGCCCTGACTATCAAAAATCGAAATAGAGGTCGCGTGGTTATAGGTGTTTTGATCGGTAGGATCGAAGGGCGTCACCGAAGGAGGAACTTCGCGAGAATCCAGGTTCAACAGGCCATTCACATCGGTTGTTTGAATAGGTGGCAAGTTGTCAGTCACCACACGCAGATTCGCCAACTGTCCAGAGATCGCGCCACTGGCAGACGCCGGAAAGCCCTGCAAAATCGCGCCAGAGTTATCCACCAGGTTACCGGTATTATCAACACCAAAGGCACCATTACGGGTATATAACTGCTGCCCTTGAGAGCTAACAATAAAAAAGCCGTTACCATTAATAGCCAGATCCAGCGCATTACTGGTAAAGCTCAGGTTACCCTGTGCAAAGTTCTGCTCAACATCGGCCAGCGCCACACCATTACCGATGGCGTTAGAGCCACCACCCAGAACCGAGTTAGCGTATACATCACCAAATTCAGCAATGGACGCTTTAAAACCCGTTGTACTGGCGTTAGCAATATTGTTTCCGGTCACATTCAGTGACGCTGCTGCGGCCTGAAGGCCGGATAATGCGGTATTAAAAGCCATAATGACTCTCCTTTTTGTAAAACGGGTTAGCGTACTTGTATGACATCAGCGAGTGCGACGGAGCCGTTCAGGCCAGCCAGATTCAGCATCGTGCCTTTGCTTTGATCCAGAGTGACGCTGTTAACATTAAAGTTAACAGCCGTGCCGAATTCAGCGGTTTCACCATTCACATCGCCCTGAGCTGCGAGCGTATAGGTTCCAGAAGGGGCCGGCTGCCCTTCACCACTCAGCCCATCCCAACTAAAGGCCAGCGGGCCAGCCTTGTGGTCACCCAGCGGCAACTGACGCACCAATGCACCAGCACTGTTGTATATATTCAACTTCACGGCACCGGCGGCCTCAGCCAGACCAATAACACCCGTCATGGCCTTACCCTGTTCCAGCTGCCCGGTTTTAGACTGAACCATCACATCACGCCCCACCAAGGTGGTCGCTTGCAGTGCCTGATTTGAAAGCATATTTTCAGAGAAGCTTCCAAATGATTGATTCAAATCCTGAATGCCCTGTACGGTTTCCAACTGCGCCAACTGCGACATGAACTCAGTACCATCCTGAGGATTTAAGGGATCCTGGTTTTCAAGCTGAGCTACCAGCAAAGTCAGGAAATCGGTTTTATTGTCGTCTTCCTTCTTTGTCTGTGTTTTTGCATTAATACGATCGAGAATATCCTGCGCATTAACGCTACCTACTTCACTCATCTGTGCTTCCTCTTTCTAGCATTACTGGCCGAGTGTCAAAACCCGCTGCATCATCTGCTTGGCGGTATTCATAATTTCGACGTTAGTTTGATAGGCGCGTGAGGCTGAAATCATGTCCGCCATTTCTGTAACAACATCAACGTTGGGGTAATAGACATAACCATTCTCATCCGCCGACGGATGGTCAGGCTGATACTTCTGACGTAGGTCCGCCTGACTCTCAACGATGCCCTCAACCTTGACACCGTAACCGGCAGACATGCCGTTAAAATTATTATTGAAACCGCCACCCAACATATCCTGATTCACTTGTTCGCGGATCACGGAAAAAACCGGATGACGTGCACGATAGGTTTCGCCCGTACTACTGCTGACGCTTTCCGCGTTAGCGATATTACTGGCAACGGTATTCAGGCGAATGGTTTGCGCCGACATACCGGTTCCAGCCACATCAAAGATATTATTAAGTGACATCGCTCTACTCTCCTTTTAATGCTTTCATCAAGCCGGTGAATTTACGGTTTAAAAACGTGAAGCTGGTTTGAAACGCCAGCGCATTCTCTGCGTACTCAGCCTGCTCCATCTGCAAGTCCACCGTATTACCATCAACAGAGGGCTGCATCGGTGTGCGGTACTGTAAACCCGCACCAGTTTCCATCGCATTTGCCGTAGAAAAATGACGGCTATTGGTGCGCTTTAAATTGACGCCTTGATCACTTTTGGCTTGCATCAATAGCGCTTTAAAATCCATATCGCGCGACCGATATCCGGGGGTATCAGCATTGGCAATATTGTTTGCCAGCACTTCCGCACGCTGACCTCTTATTGCCAAAGCCTTATCATGTATTCCCAGCGCTGCTTCAAAATTAAGGGCCATAGTCGCCTCCAAAAATCAATTACACCCTCACCAATGCAGAATGCATGCCAAAAAATAAAATGCTTTATTTTCAATAGACTAGAAACAAAAAAGCAATAATCACGAGAATAGCGGCAAGCCTTTTCCTCCATATTTTCTATGACAGAGGCAAAGCTATTCCCCGCCGCCTTCACCCCCTGCCCTATGACGCCATATACGGGCAACAGAAAAATTAAAAAACTGGCTCAATATTTGCTGTTAACTTTAAGAAGACGCACGTCCGCCAAATTTACGACACACGAGATTGTTGCGTGAAAAGAACTAAACGCTAGAAATTGCGAAGGCAAACAGGCAAAACCATGAAACGAACAACTATTTGTTCACTGGCGCTCTTAACAGGCAGCTTGCTGGCAAGCAGCTGGAGTCAGGCAATTACCTCGCCACAAACTATCCAGTCGGCCGTTCACCAGCATATGCAGAAACTGCTGGCTGAGCATGGCGTCAGCCAAAACCACCAACAGCGTATTGATTTTGAAGTGGCCAATATTGACCCCAATCTGCGGATGCCAAGTTGTTCTAGAAAGCTAAGCCTGAAAAAAAATGAATCACGTTTACTCGGACGCATCAGTATTCGTGTTCGCTGTGAAGGCAGCAAACCCTGGCAAATTTACGTCCCGGTCTCTGTAAAGGCTTACCAGAAGGTGGTGACTGCCGCGGCCCCATTAACTCAAGAACAACGACTTGATGCGAGTGTGATTGCATTAACTGAAAAGGAAGTTTCTCGCCTAACTCAGGGCTACTACAGCAGCGTTAATGAGGTACTTGGTAAATCACTCAAACGACCTGTACCACTGAATGGCGTAATCCAACCTAATATGGTCGTTGAAGCAATGGTCATCAATCGCGGCGACGAAGTGATGATCGTGGCAAAAGTTGGCACCTTGTCGGTAAAAAGTCCTGGTATTGCCATCAATAATGGTCGCGTTGGCCAACAAATACAGGTCAAAAACAAATCCTCAAAACGCGTTATTACCGCCCGTGTTGTCAGCAGCAGGCTAGTCGAGGTCGTTATGTAATAAACACAAGCGTTTGAAAAAAAGGTTCTCAGCGCAGATAATGTAGCCATGTTTACGCGCAGTAGCTAACAGATCAAGATAAGTAAAATTATTTACAAAAAATCTTAAAGTTACGATCGATAGTGCCGATAAACAGGTTACACACAACAGGTCATAGTGACATGGTTAACGAAATAAACAGCTCAATACATAGCTCCCTCAGCACCGCTGGCAAAAAGTCAGAGCGTGTAGAGACTGTTAGCGCCGAGAATCAACAGCAAGCAGCCCCTAAAAATACCGCTGCCACGGAAACAATTGAGATCAGTTCTCAAGCTCAGTTGCTGAGCAAGCTCGAAGCGCAAATCAAAAATTTACCGGAAATTGATCAAAATCGTGTAGATACTCTGCGCGACCAAATCAGTCAAGGTACTTATGAGATCGACAGCTCCAGCTTGGCTCAACGCATCATTGATTTTGAGCTATAAGTAGCCGCCGCGGCAGTTGCCGCGCCTAAACAAGCTGGAGATACACTATGGCGACAACTACCGCCCTTTCCTCGTCAATGGGTCAAGCCATTGAACTGCTAGAGTCACTTAACACGCTGTTAATTGCTGAGCGCACTGCCTTAAAAGAGCGCGATACGGCTAACATTCAAACCGTGCTTGAGCAAAAGACCTCCCTGCTAAAACAACTCGAAGAAAACGCTACAGCCCGTAGCCAATTGCTAGTTAGCAACGGTTTTGACGGTGATGAAACTGGCATGAATAATTACCTTGCATCGCTGCCCGCCAACGCGGCATCGCTTAACCAGCAATGGCAACTATTAAAGGATCAGCTGCAAGCCTGCAAAGAGGCTAACCAGATAAACGGTGCCATCGTACACCGTTCAAAAAGCCAGATAGAAACACTACTGAATATTTTGCGCGGCCAATCCGGACAACAAAAAATATATGACGATGCCGGAAAATCCAGCGCCGTCGGTGGTGGTCACTCTCTGGCAAAAGCTTAAAGTAGCCCCACAGGCACCGGTTTAATACCCGGGCGGGTTGCATATCCACACCCGCCACCTACACTCAATGCTAATTAATGTAACAACGGGTAATTAACGAGAACATATGGCACTGGAAACAAATAAAGTGGCTACAAATGCGCAGGGCATTTTGGGTGTTCAGAGCCTAACCAACAAACAGCAAATATTCAGTATTCTGTCGTCAGTGCAAAAATCTCGCACACCCATCACCATTAAATTCGAAAATATAGAAAAGTATTTCACCAGCATCATTCTGCGTACAGACCTTGAAAAAGATCGCCTGATTATCGACGAAATTGCTCCCGAACAAGGTCATGAGCTAGCACTGAAAAACCTGCCCTTTTCGATTCGTGGCAGCCACAATGGCGTTAGCTTATTTTTCCGCCCCAACACCATCAGCGGCTCAGGTGTCGAAAACGGCATCGCTTTTTACAGCATACCACTACCACAGGAAATGATTTATCAGCAGCGCCGAGGATCATTCCGAGCGTTAGTGCCCAGAGCCCTCAATACCGAAGCAACCATCTATTCTGAAGAACGGCAAACAACCTTGTCAGGCCGCTTGTACGATATTTCCATTAGTGGCTGCCGGATTAATTTCAACGGTGAAATCGAGCCACCATTAGTGCGCAGCGAAGTCTTTGAGCAGGTAGCTATTAAACTAGCCGACGGCAACACCATCAACTACCCCTTAAAACTCAAGCATGCCACTTATAGTCGAGAGATAAAGGAAACTACCTGCGGTTTTGAATTTATCGATATTGATAAAGCGGGTCAGCGTATCGTTGATCGATTTGTCTATTTTCTACAACGCGAAGCACGACGTCTGGAAACTAAATAATTAGCCCTCTATCAAGATAACACCGTCCAGCTTAGACAGGTCTTCAGGACGATCCACATCCCAGCGTTCAGGTAATTCATGCCATTGGCAACCGCTTTGTTCTAAACGGGCTCGAGTTTGCATTAAAACCTGATCGCTGCCCCACTTGATATGTCTGAAGACTTCCGCACGCAGTTGTCGCATACCAATCAGCACATACCCCCCATCACTGGCAGGACCGAGCACAACGTCCGCACTCTCTAAAGCGTTAACGGCTTGGCTCAAATAACCTTCATCCAATGCCGGACAATCACTACCGACCAGAATGACCTGCTCAAATTGAGCGAGCGTTTGCGCAATGGCCTGCATCATGCGCTGCCCTAAATCAGCACCCTGTTGTTGGTGTAGCGTTTCAACCATCGGCGTCAGCGTCGAAAAAAAATCACTCTCAGCAACACTATCGACCCAAAGTTGCACGGTTGCAACATCCGCACGATGAAGTGTTTGCCATGTATGCCTGACCAGTTTTTTATGCAGTTCAAGCGCGCCCTGTTCTCCCAGCGCCGGTTCCAGTCGAGTCTTCACGTGTCCAGCACGCGGCGCCTTGGCGAACTGTAAAATACAGGTTTGAGGATATTTCATGGTTAGATCATTTATCGAGAGGGGTAATAACGTTCAGCCAACTCAGTGGGGCTTGCACCTAGAAAATAACGTAGTCGTAATTCCCACATCAGCACAACAGTGCGCCAAACTCCGCCAGTCTCCCAGCGTCGACTGGAGGTTTTAGCCGGCTGCTTTAAGCAAAGCGGTGATCCTTGTTTTCGCAAACGACAGCACAGCTCAATATCCTCCATTAGGGGTTGGTCGGCAAAACCATCCAGAGCTTGAAACAACTCGCGCCGCACAAACATTGCCTGATCCCCTGTAGCAATACCGGTTACTCTTGAGCGCCAATTAATAAAGGTTTCAATGACACGAAATATTGGTCGCTGACCACTTAGGCGCACATTAAATCGCCCCCAGTTTTTTGGACTGTATGCGATCATTTCAATCCACTCAAAAAATGGCTGCGGCAGCTGTGTGTCTGCATGCAGAAAAACAAGCCAATCCCCAGTTGCCAGCGTTGCGCCAGCATTCATTTGCCTGGCTCTACCCGGAGGGGACGACAGGACCAGATCACAGAGCGGCGCCGCAATTGCCGGGCTTTCATCCTGGCTGCCACCATCGACCAGAATAACCTCATGCCCCGCAGATCTTAATGGCTGTAAATGCTGAAGAAATGTCGCCAGGTGGTCAGCTTCATTTAAAACCGGTATCACAATTGAAAGACGCATGATTAATGGAGCACCGCTAATCCAACGCCCCGCCACAACTGCTACCCTGGCCAGCGGCACAACCATAACAGTGGTCACCAATACGTACATCCTTTCCAGCGATATCGCCTGTCATCAGATCACGGAGGTGGGGGTTGTGTTTATCGGTCGCAATCATCGGCAAATGTAGCATTTGATTAAAGTCACAATCATAAACATGACCTTGCCAATCAACACTGATGAGCGAACGGCACATCAGTGTTGCCAAGTTATGTTCGGCATAGTTATCCTTTAGCAACGCCATATAATCATCGAACAACCCTTTCGACAAAAGCATACTGCCAAAGCGGCTAATCGGCATATTCGTGATCACAAACAGGTCATTAAATTCAATACCGTGCCGCTGCTTAAGTTCTCGCTGATAATCAGCCTTTAACGCATCCTGAGCCGGAGGCAGATTGGTACCGGTGGGGTTATAAACCAGATTAAGCTTTAAACCGGAACCGGCTTTACCATACCCCATCTGATTTAATATTTTTAACGCCTCGATGCTGTCGTGATAAACACCTTTTCCCCGTTGCTTATCAACATTCTGCTCGGCATAACAGGGTAAAGAAGCGGTAATTTCTACGCCCTGGTCAGCGAAAAATGCGGCCATATCTTCATACCCTGGCTCCAATAAAATGGTCAGGTTGCATCGATCCATCACATTCACACCCAACGCACGTGCCTGGCTTACCAGGTATTTGAAATGCGGATTCATTTCTGGCGCACCACCGGTCAAATCCAACTCGCGAATGCCTTGTTTTTTTAAAAAAGCCAGCACTAAGTCAATGGTGTCACGATCCATCAGTTCGGTACGCCGAGGGCCAGCGTTGACATGACAGTGCACACAGCTGAGATTACACAAATAGCCCAGATTAACCTGTAATTTCTCTAAATTGGAACGACGAATCTGCGGAAAATCAGTACGTTCCAACAGCGGCAAGGTATCAAGCATAGCGAATCCGGTTATTTGAAATTATCATGAATCTAAAAATGAAATAGCAGCAAAAGAAAACAGGGAAGCTTCGACCTTTTTTATTCACTATTTATTTCATGCAAAGACTCTATTATATGAGCATATTAATGCTCTACTGTAGCTATAGCTATGGACAATGGCACCCTCAATTCATTCAGCCTGCCCTGCACTGGAGAACATAATGAGCCATAAACACAAGCCTGTTATCGGTATCATCTGCGATGCTTTTAGTCGCGATGGCAAAGCTGATCGTCTATTCCATGGTGTAGCCGAAGAATATATCCGCGCTATCCGCGACGGCACAGACTGCCAACCACTGCTCATCCCCGTATTAACCAATGATGTGGCCGAGGCTGACACACTCTGCCAAACGCTGGATGGTATTTTGTTAACCGGCAGTCGTACCAACGTACATCCTGTCTATTATGGTGGTGAACCCAGTAAAGCTGACACGCTACACGACGAAAAACGCGATCACACCGCCCTGGCACTTATCCAGGCAGCGTTAAAATTTAAATTGCCGGTATTCGGTATCTGCCGCGGTTTTCAGGAAATCAATGTTGCCCTTGGTGGCACACTGCATCAGAACTTAACCGATCTTGATGGTCGCCTTGATCACGCTAAATATTTAGACTACGCACTGCATCAACAGTACCAGGACAGTCACGAGATCAATCTAACCAGCAACGGTTATTTTCATCATTTACTTGGGAAAAGCCGTATCAGTATTAACTCGTTACACTACCAGGGTGTTGACCGTCTTGCAGATTCACTCTCTCTTGAAGGCAGCGCCGATGATGGCACGCCGGAAGCCTTTTCTTTGTCTGATAATAGCCACTTTTTTATCGCCACTCAGTGGCACCCGGAATGGTATATAGATACCGACCCCGTTTCACAGGCGCTATTTTACGCATTTAATAACGCCGTTCATGACTACGCCGCAAGCAAGCTGGCACAGAACCGAACGAATGGTTAGAATGCGCCAGCTGCCCCCGTAGTTAAATGGATATAATAGGGACCTCCTAAGTCTTAGTTGCTGGTTCGATTCCAGCCGGGGGCACCAACCTCTTAAGGCTCGCAAACCTCGTGATCGGTATGCCCTTCAACCAAAACTTTGCTTTGTGGGGTCCGCTTCATGACAGTAGCCACTCAGTTAAGCGCCTGCCGCTCATCCGGTTTGACAAATACGGAGCCAAAATCAAACTTAACCGTCGCAATGGAACGACCACTGGCGTAATCCTTCACCTCAACGGCTTGCTGAGGCTGAGCGGAAAAACTAGAGCTTAAAGCAGAAATATTCTGCCCCTCCATCACTGCTTTCAACAACGCGTCTTTATCAACTCTCATTTGATTCGGCACCTCAGCCGGGCAGCGGCCATAAAGCGCTTCATCCACCTCGCGATTCAAATTAAGTCCTTCTCTGGCCACACCTTCATAGCCAACAACATCCAATGCTTTTAATAACTGTCCCATACCGGCAAGCGTTGCAACCTGCGCAGCAATAAAATCCGCTTCGGCGTTTACCACCGATCGGCTAATCTGAAAATATTCATTCTCTTGGTCAAGCAAATCAAGCAATGAGCGCTGACCAATATCAAACTGCTCACGATAAGCATCCCTCGCTTTCCCCGTCGCTTCACGGTTGATACGCTGGTACGCTAACTGCTCTTGCAAGCTGGTAGTATTGTTATATGCAATGGCAACCGTTTGGCGAACCTCCTGGCAAGCCTTCACACGCTGCTCACGAGCCGCATTTGCACGCTCGTGGAATTGACGTTTTTCAGCACTGTCGCTGCCGCCCCTGTAGAGGTTATAACTCATAACCAGCTCAACGGCTTGCTCGTCATATTGTCCATCAACGCCATCACGATCATGCTCGAGCTCTTGGCGCAGGCGTAGATCAAAGCGTGGCAGCATTGGAGCATTTTTGGTTTTAGCCTCAGCTTTGGCTGAGTTCAGGTTTTCAATTGCAGAGTTAATTGCCGGGCTCAGCGCATAGGCGACCCGTAGCGCCTGTTGTTTTTCAGTGGGTAAAATATCATCAGGGAGTGTTGGCCACTGTGGATTCTCAGGCGGAAGCAATCCAACAATGCGCTGATAACGGGCGGTTACATCATGCAGATTATCCACCTCAGTCAACAAATTAGTTTCCGACAAGGCAAGGCGACCTCTCGCCTGGTCAAGGTCAACTCGACGACTGATACCTGCATCGGTGCGCTCTTTGATATCGTCAAACAGCAACTTGTGCTGTATATAATTATCCTTTGCCAGCTCAACTAGGTCCTGATAACGCATAACATCAATATACGCCTGCGCAGCTTCACGGGCTTTTTCCTCAGAAACCAGTCGTAACTCATAAAACCTTGCCAATGAGGCTGCATCAAGGCGCTTAACATTATTCCGTACCTCAAAGCCATCAAATAGCATTTGTGTGAGCGTCAGCCGTGTACTGTCAGCGGAGTAACTACGCTGCGACGTCGTAGGCGTGTCACTTCTTTCACGCCCAACCTGCGCAACCAAATCGACCGATGGCAAATAGCCACCCTGAGCTGCACGCTTTTCGGCCAGAGCGGCCTTAAAATTAAACCAACCCTCACTCACCTCCGGGTTGTTTAAAACCGTATAGCTAACCACCTCTGGCAGGGTTTTAAAGGGCTCAGCAAAAACACTCAACACCGGAGTGCAAAAAACCAGACCTACGATTATTATTTTTTTTACCAACGTCATAATGTCCTCGAAATTCCTTGTGCCAACGAAAAAGCACTTTTTTCACAATTCATTGTTAATATGGGTAAGCTCATTTACTGGGATTTAACTACACTGTAGGTGGGCACTCTTACAAATGCACTTGTTACAATGTACTAACATGTCTTGTCATAGCTAGATAGCATGCTAGTTGTTGCTCATTAAAAAATAGATCATTTTGCTCACATATCTAAAATAATCGCCCCCATTTTAAATGGCCCTTTATAAAAAAAGGTAATAATTTCAAATATGAAAAGTGATCGATTTCGACAGCGCTTTTACCAGAGTCTGATGGAGCTCTAGTCACTTGCTCAGCCGCCCCATTTACAGCGTCCGAAATAAAACGTTCGGACAAGTTTTTATCGCGCTCTTGTCAATATTAGCAACTTGGTGGTGCCTCGCTACGCCAAACATGAATTTGATGCAACAGCTGGCTCAGCAACGCTACGGCGATGATGCCGTTCAAACAATTAGGGCATGGCGTCAATTAGTCGCTGACAACCAAAACAACCAAACACTAAATACCCTGAATAACGTCAATCGCTTTTTCAATCAGCGTATACAATTTAATGATGACCAACGTATCTGGCAACAGGCAGATTACTGGGCAACCCCCCTAGAAACGATGGGCCGTCGACAAGGTGACTGCGAAGATTTCAGTATCGCTAAATATGTATCGCTCCTGTTAACAGGCATTCCCGCTGAACAATTAAGAATGGTCTACGTTAAAGCCCGCATTGGTGCACCTGAAAAGAATTTAACCCAAGCACATATGGTGGTTGCCTATTATCCAAGCAGTAACGCAGACCCACTGATTTTGGATAACCTTAATCCACACATATTGCCTGCTTCCCAGCGTCGTGATTTACTGCCGGTATTCAGTTTTAACAGCGCAGGGCTGTGGATTCGCGGGCAAAATAAGTCAGTTGGGAGTGCCGAAAAGCGCCTGTCTCGCTGGCGTAACCTATTAACTCGAATGCAAGCCGAAGGGCTATAGGCCAGGAGTAACTGATGTCCCTTTACAAACAGCTGTGGTTAGCCGTCATTTTATTAATGACAATTGCCTTTAGCGGCAGTTTTTTGCTTACTACAAAGTCGGCTCAAAACTACCTCAGTGAGCAATTGCAACTT
Organism: Gammaproteobacteria bacterium F7; assembly: GCA_001593685.1. Lineage (GTDB taxonomy): Bacteria > Pseudomonadota > Gammaproteobacteria > Pseudomonadales > IMCC2047 > IMCC2047. The sequence continues at coordinate 35,367 of LUKI01000009.1, read as the reverse complement.
AAGAACTTCGATAACGCAACCTCATTGGCGCTCTCTTTGTCGCAACAACCCGATGCAATTTTACGTGAACTGCTAATCTCCGCACAATTCGATAATGGCCATTATGAGTTCATTAAGCTCATAGGCCCGTCGGGAACATTTTTGGTAGAACATAACAGCAACAAAGAGCCATTGGCTCCGGCCTGGTTTATTGCGCTTTTCCCCATCACTGCTGAAGCGGGCATGGCTCAAATAAGTAACGGCTGGCAACAAGTCGGCACCCTTAGTTTAAAAAGTGATTCGCGTTTCGCTTACGGTGAAATGTGGGTATCAACACAATTAATGTTCCTATATTTTCTAGCTGGCGCGCTATTTAGTGGTTTAATCGGCAACCGTATTTTGAAACAGATTCTTAAACCGCTTGGCGACGTTGTCGATCAAGCTCAGGCGATCGGAAACCGCCGTTTTATTAGCATTGAAGAACCCAAAACTCGCGAATACCGTCTATTGGTTAATGCCATGAATCGGCTATCAAAACGCGTCAAGGAAATGCTTAGCCGTGAAGGGGAAAAGCTGCATGACCTGCACCTTGAAGCTGAAAGGGATTGCCTTACCGGACTACTAAACCGCACGCCCTTTTTACACTACCTATCCTCGTTACTTCGAAAAAACGACGACCTACGCCAGGGCTGCATTATCCTGTTACGCATTGAGCATTTGGCAGAGCTTAACCGCAGTGAAGGACGGGATGTGATGGATACGTTGCTAAAAAATGCTGGTATATCATTACGTAATTTGGCCGATCAATGTGAAGGCAGCTTAGCGGGTCGCCTCAACGGCTCCGACTTTGTTTTACTATTACCAGCCTGTGGCAAAATCGAAGATACCGCGCAGCAGGTACACAAAGATATTCTTCGAGTCGCATCGCAAATGCAGCTTTCAGAGTCTCCCGTAATCACCGCCGCCGCTGGTGAATATACACCCGAAGACACCTCTCAAACACTACTGTCCCGTGTTGATGCAGCACTAGCAGCTGCAGAGGCAGAGCAGCGCAGCCGCTTAAAAATAGCACCTGCAGATAGTCATCAAGCAAACTCATTCTGTCGGGATGACTGGAAAGACCTTATTAATGACGCGCTATCTAAACAGCAAATAGCACTTTCAGAAAGCGCCATTAGAATGGCCAGTGGCGAACTAAAGAGTCTCCAGCTGTTACCCGAAATTAATCACCAGGACGGCACAGTAATACCCTACGAAGAGCTGGCTCCCTGGTTATCCCGCCTTGACCTCACACCCAGCATTGATCTGTGGTGTCTTGAGCAGGCATTAGCACTAACCGCAAAGCACCCATCACTAACCTTAAGCCTGTCTAGCCAACTGCTGCAAAGCAAAGCAGATACCCAAACATTTTTAAGCATTCTCAGTCGGCAGCCAGAAAAAGCCCGCCAACTTCGCCTCAGCTTTCCTGAATACGGCGCTTACCAGCACCTTGATAACTTGAAGTATTTTTCCACTCAACTGAAAAATCTGGGTGTCAACGTAGGTATCGAAGAGGTCGGCCCAGAAATTGCCAATATCGGCAAGCTCGCGGATTTGGGAATTGATTATGTCACCCTTGATGAAGCGATTGTGCATGACATCGATGGCAATAATACACGACAGATTTTTCTGCGCGGCCTGTGCACCATAGCCCATTCAATCGGTTTACAAGTTTACGCCGATGGTGTGACTCGGTGTGAAGAGTTAAATGCTGTCCATAAGTTAGGAGTGGATGGTGCAAAAGGGGCTTATTTCAAAACAGCCTCCTAACAGCAGCATTGAATAGCCAAGCGTCTCGCTGCCAACATGCTTGGCTATACTCAAGTTAATAATAACTAAAAATCATTTGAATCTTCGTCAAACAACAAGTCAAGACGAGGATTAAGGCTCTCACGAAGATGCTGGCGTTTTTGCATTTTTCCACGCGCCGCTTCAGGTAAGTCTGTGAAACGAATAACATTTTTACTAATCAACAAATCAATCAAGTCTTCCAAAACGCGAATAAAATCCAAATCGGTTTCATCCAGTTCAGCCCCACTGGTTTGCCATTGAGCTAAAAAAGCCACTAACTCATCCGCCTCATCGTCAATTAGTTCATCAAAGCTATCCCCTGCTAGCTGACTAATCGCGACGATGGTTCCCTGTTGATCACGCTTAATATAAGGCATTACCACTCCTATATTATGTCTGCAGCCTGAGCAGGCGGCCGATGCCGCCCACTCAAACCAATATTAATCGGTAACCAACTTACCACTATCAACAAGGCTCTGAAGCAAAGCACTTTGGTCTGCTATCGAACCGAAGTCTACACCAGTCAACTCAATCGTCTGATCAACCTTTGAGGCATCAAAACCACTCGCAAATTGGCCATCACTACTAACGTCAATGAAAGTGTCTCCACCTGATTCTCGTACATGCAAGTAATCGGTCAGGTCATTATTTTCTTCATCTACGAGAAGGTCTCGCAAATCCAAAACATCGTGATCAGAGCCATTATTGAAATCGGCAATCGTATCCATCGCTGGCGCACCGGCTACCCCCTGATCACCCAATTCCCAAGCAAAAGTATCAACACCTGCACCGCCGACTAAGAAATCATTTCCTTCGCCACCAAGCAACATATCGTCGCCGCTACCACCGCTAAGATTATCGTCACCAACCCCTCCAGCAAGGAAATCTTTGCCGGCGCCACCGTCCAGATCATCCTGACCCGCTTCACCGTACAGCAAATCATCGCCACCTTTCCCCTTAATATCATCATCACCAAGCCCACCAACGAGGACATCAGACCCTGATCGGCCGGAAATGGTGTCATTACCCGCGTCACCATCAATAATTCGGTTCGCCGCTGTGGTTGATAAATCATCATCTCCGGATGAGCCTTGAATAATATTGCCATCACCCAGTAAATCAGCATCAAGACCAGCTGTTGCTGTATTAAAGTCAATGACATTAACGGTAATCAGTTGATTGCTGACTGCCGTATCACTATTCGCTGTTTCAAGGCTGACAGCGGTAACACCCAAGTCAAAGGTTCCAACAAAGCCACTAGGCGGCGATATATACAGCTCGCTTAATGTCCAACTGGTGACATCCACCTGCGTATTTCCTGCCGTTGCGATAAAGCTATTCGCACCACTTACCAACGTAGCGCCAACTGGAATGCCTTTGATCACAATGCTTTGTATAACCTCAGAGCCATCGGTATCGGTAAGAGCAACATTCAGGTTATCAATGCTGATCATCGAATCAGCAAGCCCTGTATTCAGTGATGCAGGGAAATAGCCGCCACCAGTATTACTTCCACTCTCGACAAAATTAGAGAACTGGCCACCCACGGCAGCGAGGTCAGTAGCATCGGAATAAATACTGAAATTAGTAGCGTTTAACGCCTTTGCTAGCCCACCATCAACATTAACGTTTAACGAGAACTGACCAGGCCCCGTTACATTATTTACATAAACCTCAAGCGTGTAATAACCATCTTCGGGAGCAGTAAATACATTATCAGAATCGTTAAATTTCGACGTTCCCTGGCCATAATTACCGTACGAATCACCGGTAGAACTAATCAAGGTTTGTCCGCCCAATTCGATTCTAATCGAGTCATCCTGATACCCTGAAAACTGGTAGGTACTGCCTGCTTGCAGGTAAATCAGTCCCGTCACGGCATAAGTATCACCCTGCTCAATCTCTATTGTAGAGCCATCCGTTTGAATAACACTCGTATTAACAACCTTTTTATCGGTACCAAAGCCCGTCATTTGGCGAGTTTCAGTGGTTGGCGATGCACCGTTTGTTGCCCCCTCTTGAGAAGACGCATTTCGATCACTGTTATTTAGCTCATCATAAAAACTAAACTTAAGCCCAGTAGAAGTGGGCGGCGTTGCTGTAGATTGAGAAATAACAGGCGCATCAGCAACAGGAGCCACCGTGATATTTAAAGTGCCCGTATCCGTTAACACTCCATCCGTGACAGTATAATCAACGCTATCACTGCCTGAGAAGTTGACCTTAGGTGTATAGGTGTAGCTGCCATCTGCGGCAATAACAATGCTCCCCCCCTGTGCAGTCGTGAAGGTTCCAGCAACCACACTCAACGCGTCCCCATCAGGGTCAGTATCATTCGCATCTAAATCAATCGTTGACGCAAAAACAGAGTCCTCATCTACAGTGATTGAATCATTTATGGCAGTAGGAGCATCGTTTACCGGCGCCACGGTGATATTCACCGTCTGCGTGCTACTTTCGCCGGAGGCCGCATCCGTCACCGTGTAGGTGAAGCTGTCACTGCCGTTGAAGTTGGCATTCGGGGTGTAGTCGTAGCTGCCGTCTGGACGGAACGCCAGGGTGCCGTTACTGACGCCACTGGCCACCGCGTAGCTGAGGCTGCCGCCACTGGTGGTGCTGTCGTTCGCAGTGACACTGCCGGTGGTCAGACCACTGTCTTCGGTGACGTTCAGGCTGTCATCACCGGCGGTCAGGTCGGTGGCTGGCGCCACGGTGATATTCACCGTGCCAGTATCAGATAACGATCCATCTGTTACTGTATAAATCACGCTATCTGAGCCGCTGTAGTTGGCAGGCGGTGTGTAAGTGTAACTACCGTCGGCAGCAATCACGATGCTGCCACCCTGCGAAGTATTGAAGGTGCCAGGAACGACGGTCAAGCTATCTCCGTCGGCATCAAAATCGTTAGCTGTTAGATTAACGCTGGAAGAAAAGACACTATCTTCACCGACTGTAATCGTGTCATCGCCAGCCACCGGGTTGCTATTAGATGGCCCAGCAGATTGGGGAGTTGTTACTGCTTCATTATTTTGTCCGCCAGCGGCATCCAAAACATCAATCGCGGCAGATATAAATTCAGGCTGTTCGCCTTGCCCCGCCTGTTGAGCAAGCGTTTCAACAATACGTTCCAGAACAACAAAACTATGTCCATCATCACCACCAGCACCCGCTGCCGGTGCTTCCAGTAGCGCATCAACTTCTTCGCCGTTTTCCAGTGCTTTCAGTAATTCATCAATACTGCCATCCGCAAGCGCTGCATCTGCCGAATTTTCAGCTGTTTCAGGTAACATATCATCACTGAAGGTAACGGGCGTTTGCGAGTCAACCAACATTGATTGGCCATTGGCCATTGCCAACTCAACAAACTCACCAGGATCCGCGACAATTCGATCGCCTGGATAAATGACGCTATCGGGCTCCAATAAGCGCATTTCACCATTTTCATTACGCACATACACGTCACCGGTAACGGCAACAACTCGAGCGATGGGAGTTTGGTCAGTCATTATCTCTATCCTTGTTTCAAAAGCGGTTATTACAGCAATGGATAAAGATTAGCGCAGTATCAAGGCTGCGCCATTGTACTAAAGGACAATAGGTCGTTATTTTTTGATAGGTTATTGATAAGCAACGCTAATTTAACGCGATCACGTACATCAAGTTTGTCAAAAATAACCGAAATATGTGCTTTTACTGTGCGCTCAGTAATATCCAGTCGCTCGGCGATCTCTCTATTAGTCGCACCTTTTCCAACCTCAACTGCGACCATACGCTCTCGCGGCGTAAGCTGTTCCAGGCACTGTTGCAATTCAATGTCACTCTCAGAGCTTTCGCGCTGCGGTTCAACGCGGTTAGCGGCTGCCAATAATGTCTGCATTAACCGGGCACCAATCCATAAACCACCCTGCGTAACGACTGACGCAATTTCTCGCAGCTGCTCTGGTACCGCCAAGTAATGACAATAACCCACAGCACCACTTTGCATAACTAACATGGCCTCCTGGTCTGTCTGCTCATCGGTCATCACCACCACTTTTTCTGCCTGCTTGACAATTCTCTGCAACTCCAACAACCGCTGATCAACGGATAACTGGCTAATATCGAACCAATAAATAGCTTTGTCGACATGCAGTTGGTCCTCAGAGAAGCTATCTAAATTACAATAGAGTGCTGTCTCAAAGGCTTCCTGCCAACGAGGGTTCAAACAAGCGCGTGTCGTAATAAAAATTTGTGCTGTCATCTTTCGGTTAAAGCGTACTCTTTGGCGCGTAACACCGGTTTCAACAGGTAGGACAGAATGCTCTTTTTACCGGTCAAAATATCAACCTGTGCGACCATGCCAGGAATAATGGGTTTATTGTCACCTAAACTCGATTTAAGCGTTCTTACTCTGACAGTGTAGAAAGGGTTGCCATCTTCATCCATCACAGTATCTGCGCCAATATGTGCCACAGAGGCTTCCAAACCACCATAAATAGCAAAATCATAAGCGGTAAACTTCACCACAGCCGGCTGACCGAGTGTTAAAAATGCAATATCTTTGGGTTTTATACGCGCCTCAAGCAGCAAAGCATCGTCAGACGGTACAATTTCCACCACTTCCTTGCCTGGCACAACCACACCGCCGATAGTATTAAAGAACAGGCGTTTAACTGTGCCATGCACAGGAGATCGAACAGCCGTTTGCGCCACTCGGTCTGACAAACCAACGCTGGATTCATACAAACCTTTGATACGCGTAGTCACCTCGGTCAACTCTTCACGGATGTTATTCTTAAAGTCCAGCTCAACTTCATTAAGCTTACCTTTCGCTTCAGCAATCGCGGCCTCAATTCGTTTCGTAGAAGCCGTCGCTTGATCACGCTCGCCACGGAAACGTGCCACATCACGCTCCAGACGAAGAATTTCCACCTCAGACACCGCTCCTGACTTGACTAGCGGCTTGGTCTTTTTCAGCTCTTCGGCTGACAGTTGATAGGAGCGGGACGATTGGGTGCGTTTAGCTTTCGCCTCAGCTAACTCCTGTAAACGTTGCTCTAGCTGCTGCTCGGCGATATTTTTTACCGACCGAAGCTGCTGCTGACTGGCGTCATAAAGAATTTGCTGCTGGGCGACAACATCCGGTACTTTTTGTACCCAGCCCTCTTCGGGAACAAAGTCAGCCCCTTCGGCAACCGCTTTTAGGCGAGCCGCCTTCACTTTCAAAACCAGGTACTCGACTTCATTTTCTCGCAGCGAAGAAGTAAATCGCGTTGCATCCAGACGCACTAGCAGTTGTCCCTGTTCAACAACATCGCCTTCTTTGACCTCAATACTGGTCACCACACCACCATCAAGCGATTGAACAATCTGCACCTGCCGCGTAGGAATCACCTTGGCTTCACCACGTGTCACTTCATCAATTTCGGCAAAAGCGGCCCAAACAATCAATAACAGCAATGCAATAGCGACCACGTATAATAATGCCCGGGCACGGATTGGCTCCTGATGCACTAATGCCGAATTAGCTTCTACCTGCCAATCCAGTGTTTCCTCTTCCTCGTCACTTGCCCAGCGCGCAAAAAACTTATTGTAAAGCGCCTGCAGACCAGAGGGTTGCTTAGGTTTATCCGCCATAACCTGCTCAGATACTTTTTTCGTATTCTGTGACGTTTCGATAGAGTTAGCGCCCTGATCTGGTTTTTGGATCATGACGCTCTCCCGACACGCCCTGAGCGCAGTGCTTCAATCACCTGTTCGCGCGGGCCGTCGGCAACAATTTTGCCGCCATCGACAACAATAATACGGTCAGCCATATCCAATAAGGATGTGCGATGCGTCACCATTAACATCGTTTTACCCTTAGAAAACTCAGCCAGTTTACGTTTAACCCACACCTCCGTAGAGTGATCCATGGAGCCTGTTGGTTCATCAAGAAGCATAATGGGTGGGTTATGAATCACTGCACGCGCCAAGGCAATAGACTTGCGTTGGCCGCCAGACAGCGATTCGCCACGCTCACCCACCATCATGTCAAACCCTTGTGGATGCTGATTCACAAATTCATTAAGGTTGGCAAACTCTGCCGCCTGTAACACCGCTTCATCATCGGCTTGCGGGTGCCCCAGAACTAAATTTTCTCGAAGCGTACCGTAGAAAAGTGTCGCCTCCTGAGGCACAAAACCAACCTGCTGCCGCAGTTCAGCCGGATCAAGCTGCCTCAGGTCAACACCATCAATCAACACCGATCCTTCAATCGGCTGATAAAAGCCTATCGCTAATTTTTGCAAGGTGCTTTTACCGGAGCCAATACGCCCCATCACCGCCACATGCTCTCCTGCCTTAATTTTAAAAGACACATTCTGTAACGCGCCAACGCCCGCATCAGGGTATGCAAAACTCACATTACGAAATTCAATATCTCCTCTGAATTTTGGCCGCGACAGAAAATTAGCATCGCCAGGGCGCTCCACGGGGCGTGCCATCACCTCTTCCAGAGAGGTTAACGCTGTGGCTGCATTGTGATACTGGGTCATCAAGCCCGCAATTTGAGCGAGCGGTGCCATAATGCGCCCACTCAGCATGGTGGACGCAATCAATCCGCCCATGGTCAGCTGTCCATTAGCAATCAGATAAACACCTACAATAATCACAGCGACACTAACCAACTGCTGAACCCATTGAGTGACATTAACGTTGGTGCTCGATAACAGTCGTAATTTAACGCCAGTAGCCGCCAAAAAAGCAGCCGTTTTTTCCCAGCGCCGCTGCATCAAGCCCTCAGCCCCCATGCCTTTTATCGTTTCCAGCCCCACCAGGCTTTCGATTAATGTCGCGTTACGCATTGCGCTAGCGCGAAAAGTCGCCTCTGTTAGCTCCTGCAAGCGGCTTTGTGTTAACCAGGCGTATAGCAACACAATAAGAATACCGACCAATATTGGCACCAGAATCAATGGGCCAATCCAGAAAATAACAGCGACAAAAATTAGCACAAACGGTAAGTCAATCAGCGCCGTGACAGAGGCCGAGGCAATGAAATCACGGACTGTTTCAAAGGCACGTAAATTAGAGGCAAATGAGCCCGCCGACAATGGCCGTACTTCCATTCTCAATCCCAGCACTTTTTCCATAATCAACGCAGAGAGCTTGATATCAATCCGCTTACTGGCAAGATCCAAAAAATAACCGCGCATGGTGCGTAAAATAAGATCCACCACCATCACCAATGACACACCGACCGCTAGCATCCACAAGGTTTCAATAGCATGATTCGGCACAACCCGGTCATAAACATTCATGGTAAAGAGCGGCAACGCAAGGGCGAACATATTGATCAAAAAAGCCGCGATTAATACGTCCCGATAAGTTGGAATATTTTCGCGGATGGCGCCCCAGAACCAGTGCGCTTCACGGCTACCCTTTACTTCGGGTGCACGGGCATCGAAACGAAAACGGGGCCGTACCAAAATTGCCGAACCGCTATAACGTGCCAACAGCTGATCAACTGGTTCGTCAACCACCGCTTCACTGAGTTCAGGATAAACAACCTTTGCCTGACGGCGATCAGGCCCCCAGCCCATTAATAGGCAAACTTCGTTATTATTGAGCAGTAAGACCGCAGGTAGCAGAGCGGGATTTAACTTATCCAGCGATTTATTAACGATCTTGCTAATCAGCCCGACGCGCCCCGAAGCACGAGCAAACAGGCCAGGAGTTAACTGTGCCTCAACGGGCAACCCTGATAACAGAGCCTCTTTGGTGGTTGGCCTACCATGGTAACTGGATAACACCAAAAGGCATTCCAGCAACGGATCGTGATCCTGATCGTTAATATCCATTAATATTTTTATTTTCAACAGGTTAATAGGTGTATATAAACGAGAGCTAATGCAAGCATAGCTCAATATCTGCCAATACTAGTCAATTCAAAGACATTTTCACCCAATACATTGTAACGGACGTTTTTATCAGCAAAAACACACGCAACCTCGATCAAAGGTCAGCATTTAAGGCCTGTTTTTGCCAGATTAATCGCTCTCGGCTTATGCTATACTCGGCGCCAGACAAAAAACTAACCAAGACAAGTACTTAATGAAGCCTTTAAAAGAAGATAGCAGTCACAAAGACCAGTCCTCCGAGAACAGCCAACAGTCGAAGCCCGCAAAAAAAACCGCCCGTAAAAATAAAAGTAATAAGGCGTGGGACTTATCTCAATTCCAGGTTCCTGAGATTGAAGGCAAAACCCGCTTCCACGACTTCGACTTATCTTTACCTCTCATGCGCGGCATTGCCGATGTCGGTTTCGAATACTGCTCCCCCATTCAGGCTCAATCTCTACCTTATACACTGCAGCGCCGCGATATGGTCGGTAAAGCACAGACAGGAACCGGTAAAACCGCAGCCTTCCTCATTACAATTATTGAAGACTTATTACGCAACCCCATCGATGAAGAGCGTTTTGCCGGCGAAACCCGCGCACTGATTATTGCCCCGACGCGTGAGCTGGCGATTCAGATTGCCGATGATGCCACCGCACTGTGCAAATATACCGACCTGAACGTACACACACTGGTCGGCGGCATGGATTACAGCAAGCAGCAAACCCGCTTACACAATGAGCTAAACGACATTCTGGTGGCAACGCCCGGCCGCTTATTGGATTTCTGCGGCAATGAAGATGTGCATCTCGACCTGGTAGAAGTCATGGTTATCGACGAAGCCGACCGCATGCTCGACATGGGATTTATTCCACAGGTGCGCCGTATTATTAACCAAACCCCTAAAAAAGCCTTCCGCCAAACATTACTATTCAGCGCCACCTTTACGCCCCAGGTAATGACATTGATGGAGCAATGGACTCAAGACCCGGTCACCATTGAAATAGAACCGGAAAGCGCAGCAACCGATACCGTCGATCAATTCATTTACCTCACCGAAGCGCAGGATAAATATGCCCTGCTCTACAATATCCTCAAGCAGGAGGATGTAGAAAGCGCCATCGTCTTTGCTAATCGCCGTGATCAGTGTCGTCACCTGCAGGAAAGCCTGCAATCACACGGTTTCAAAGTTGGCCTGTTATCCGGAGAAATCGCACAAAACAAACGCGTATCGACTCTCAACGCCTTCAAAAAAGGTGATTTAAATGTATTAGTCGCTACCGATGTGGCTGGCCGAGGCATTCATATCGACGGCATTAGCCACGTTATCAATTTCACCCTGCCCGAAGAACCCGAGGACTATATTCACCGTATTGGCCGTACCGGCCGCGCCGGAAAATCCGGAACCTCGATCAGTTTTGCCTGTGAAGATGATTCATTTAACCTGATTCCTATTCAGGAGTTACTGGGCAACAGCGTACCTTGCCAACAACCTCCGGAAGAATTGCTGCTAGATGCGCCCAAAATGACTAAAAAGTCATCACCTCGCACTGGTTCTGGTAAACGCCCACCACAGAACTCACGTCGCTAGGTTAGTCACGATAACAACGCCTGATCCGCTCGGTTTCAGGCGCTATCGCTTTGTTTTGGCTATGCTTGTAAAAGCCAAGCCGCCTGCCATACTTTTTGGTAGTCGGTGTTAAATACCGTTACCCCGGCATTAACGATCAGGCATAATCGAAGCATAGACAGGCTTTGAACTCTGTTAAGACCGCTTCGTCATCATTATTTATTGCGTTTTAAGGAAGAGCTACCGTGGAAAAAAGAGCCTTCACCCGACAACCACTACACCACCCGGGACAGCTTTCCAGCCCACAACAAACCGCATTACCCTGCATTATTAAAGACTTTTGCAAAACAGGCCTGTTTATCGCCTTTCAGGACAACCACCCTGAACAGCTCCAACCGCTGGCCGTTAATGACACACTCTTTGTTGATTTTAAAAGCAGCGGTATTCTACAACTCAATTATCGTTTGCATGTCCGGGTAGCCCGTGTGATGGACGGGGCTATCGGTGTACAAATCACCCATAATAATCCCGAAGCCATTCATGCACTTTATAAATTAGCCAAAGAACCCGCGGTTAAAAGCAAACCCGCAAGCTCTAAAGATTTTCAGCTCGTTAAGGATAAATGCCGTGAGCTAGTTGATGCTTTCGCCGAGAACAGCGATAAGGTTCTTTATAAGGCAATCCACGAAGAACTTCTCAACAGGGCTGACCACGCTAGAGATAATCAGCAGGCATCAGCTTTTATTGATACCGCAAGCCGCGTCAAAAAATATCAGAACCGCATTGCCAGCAACTTCAAAAAATCATTAATCCAAGAGGTCGATAACTGGCTGTCCGGTCAGCCAGTTTCACTGCCCGAAGCGATGCCCAACGAAAAACCTGATGCGCTGTCATTGGTCGGCAAAGATGACTTTGAAGACTGGCTATTGGTAAAGGTCATCGTCAATCGTGCAGACCAGCATTACAAAGACACTCTCTATGACCTACAACAACGCATGACTGAATTAACGGGCCAGGACGTTAATCATAAAAACAACCCCATCAACCCGACCTATGTCAGCCATGCCTTTTACCGCGCTATCACGCCGCTGGCCTTGCCTCGTGAAATGATGAAAGCCGTCTTGCACGCCTTCGAAGCCACCATCATTGTGACAGGCTTGAAACGGCTGTACGCCACCATGAACGACCTGCTGATCAAGCATGACGTACTCCCCGTTATTATCTACCGCGCCATAAAATCAGACTCCACCGAAAGCCCGGCAGAAAAATCAAAGAGCGCCGCCTACCAAAAGCGCGATCTGCATGACCAGGAACCTGACGGGGACTCAGTCAGCAAACCCATTATGGCACCAGCCATTAGCGCAGACACTAAAACAAGCTCACAAATCAGCTCCGCACAAACCTTATCAACCGTACAAAACCTGTTGTCGTTGCAAACGACCAATAACAGTACGGATGCCAGCCATCAAGAAAATGGCCCTACGCTGGCAACCGACCAGCTGCTATCCCAACTCACACAAATACAACATCAACCAGTACCAGACGCCGCTGCCGAGCATGATGGCGCATTAAGCGAATCGTTACGTGCTCGCCTGGCAGGCTACTTAGGCAACGAACAGCAGCTCAGCAAAGAGGATAGCTCTGCCGTTGATGTCACGGATAAGTTCTTCCAGTCCATGAATCAGAATCAGCATCTGTCTGACACCATCAAACCGGTTTTTAAGCAGCTCGAAATCCCCCTGCTGAAAATATTCCTGCAGGACGAAAGTTTCTTTGAGGACGCCAACCACCCCGCTCGTCAGGTATTAAACAGACTGGCCAGGCTCGGCTACAAAGGCGGCCAACTCAACCCTAAGAATCAACAAAAGGTGAACCAGGCGGTTGAGCAAATATGTCAAAACTTTGATCAAGATACCGACATATTTAACAGCGCAGCCAACGAGCTCGATGAGCTGATTATTAAGCAGGAAGCGATTACCCAACGCAATACCGAGCGTTTGGTGAAATCCTGTGATGGCCTGGAAACGATTGAACGCGGCAAATACACCATCCGTCGGTTTATTGAGCAACAGCTAAGTGGCAAACAGGTGCCTAAAGTACTGGTGGATTTAATTAATCAGGGGTGGCGCGAACTGCTGGTCTTTACCCTGCTACGTGACGGACAACAAAGTGCGATCTGGAAAAGTTACGCGAATGTTGTCAAATCCCTCTCACAAATCACGCCCGACAGTGATGAGAATAAACTGCGGCAAATGAGCACCGGCCTGTTAAAAATCATCAATATTGGCATCAAAGAATCACCCGGTGGCCAAGCCGCCATGCAACGCCTACTGCCAGCACTAGAGGAGGTACTAAATCCGCAAGATGGCACCGACAAAACAACCTTTATTGACGCCGACCAGCACCTCGCTACGCCTGATGATGCATTCTGCTACATTGACGATGAAGCCGTACAAAGCCAGGCCTTGTCGCGCTGGGTACGCCGTGCTCGAAACCTGCAAGTCGGCAACTGGGTGGAATATGGTCAAAACAGTGATACCACTCAAATGCACCTTGCCTGGATTGGCCAGGATCATCACAAGTTTGTGTTTGTAAATCATCAGGGCATGAAGGTTGTCGAACTTAGCCTTAGGGAAATGGCCGAGCACCTGCAAAGCGGCCACGCCAGATTAATCGACGCACCCGACGAGCCCTTTGTGGATCAAAACCTTGATGCCATGGTGCAGGATATTTACAACCAGATGAGTTATCAGACCAGTCATGACGAGCTGACGGGGCTGATCAATCGTAAACAATTTGAGCGCGAACTAAACCGCACGCTAGCCCAGTCTAAACGAAATCAAAGCCGACATGCTGTCTGCCATCTGGATCTCGACCAATTCAAGGTTATCAACAACGCCTGCGGGCTTGATGCCGGTGACCAGCTACTGATCGAAATCAGCAATCTGCTATCTACTTACATTCAGCCGCCAAATGTCGTTGCCCGTATTGCCGGTGATGAATTTTTGTTTATTCTCAAGGATTACGACCTCCAAAGCGCCCGTAACTTTGCCGTGGAAATCAAGGAAAGTGTACAGGCGCACCGTTTTAGCTGGGACAACAAAACCTATACCGTTGGTGCCAGCATCGGCATCGTTGCCGTTGATGAGGCGACCGAAAACACCGCCAGCGTCATTAATGCCGCTGACTCAGCACGCCTATCGGCCAAAGAGGCTGGTCGAAACAAGGTACATATTTATCAGCCTAACGACAAAGAGCAAGCGGTACGAGCAGAGATCATGGATAACATCGCTCGCCTGAACAAAGCGCTGGATGAAGAGCGCTTAAAACTACGCTGCCAAAAAATCAGTGCCACCTCCACTGATATAGAAAAACCCCATTACGAAATTCTGCTATCCGTTGAAGACGAGCTCGGTATTCACTTAGCGCCTGGCGAGTTTATTCAAGCCGCTGAACGTTATAACCGCATGCAGGCGGTAGATCGCTGGGTAATTCATAACGTCTTTAGCTGGGCAATGGCAAATAGCGATCAGCTGGATAAAGTCGACTGTCTGACGATAAACCTGTCTGGACATTCATTAAACGATGAGACATTCATGGATTTCATCCTCGATGAATTATTGGCCACCAATATCCCACGGAATAAAATCTGTTTTGAGGTTACCGAAACCACCGCCGTCACCAATCTGACAGACGCCATTGAGGTCATTACCGAGCTGAAGGAGCTGGGCTTCAAGTTTGCATTAGATGATTTTGGTACCGGGCTATCGTCTTATACCTATCTGAAAAAAATGCCGGTGGATTACCTGAAAATTGATGGTGCCTTTGTCAAAGGCATTGCTGAATCCGATGACGATTTTGCAATGGTAAAATCAATCAATGAAATGGCCCACCTCATGGGCAAAGAAACCATCGCCGAATATGTTGAAAGCGCCGCCATTCAAGAAAAGCTGGTGGAAATTGGCATCGACTACCTGCAGGGTTACCATATTGAAAAACCTATCCCGCTGGATACGCTAACGCCCGCAATTTGCTAACCTTAAAAACGGATAAACAGAGTGGGAGCAATGCCTCTTAGAGAATTTTTACACTCCCACACCTATCCCGAGCATTAAGTGCAGATCAATAGCGCATGTTTAGATTTTTGCTCCAAGGCCTTCATTCAATCGCCTTTGAGAGACGAATAAATCGAATATCTTTTAACCAAGTGCCATTTGCAGCTGCATCCGGTCACAGCTGTTCAAAGTAGACGCCCAGAATACGGAGCATGCCAGATCGAGCATGTACCGTTTTAATTAGCCGAGTGTTGCCTGCACCAAAACGCTCGTCCAGGTACTGCTGTGGTGATAACCCCGGACCTTTGTGAATCACTTCTTCGCTGAATCGCCGTAAGGAAAAAACGCTATCGTCCTTAACTTGCTCAATGACACAGTGGCTATCCATGGCCACCAGTAGCGGCTCACCCTCCCGGTAACAGAGCCACTGCTTACCATCCAGTTCATAATAGTGGCCGTAAGGTATGTTGATATGGGATATGCGCTCAATCCCTTGCGCTTTTTTGAGCTTATTTTGTTGTTCATAATAGTTAATGTCTGCCGGGTTAGCGCCCGCAGTATTGCCAAGCAAACCTGTCAGCATAAAAGCCACTACATATAATGTTTTTTTAAGTATCGTTCTCATCGCACGCTCTCATTAACACAATTACTTTTAACAAATTTCTCTGCCCATACCCCTGGAGTCGAGGTATGTGTTTAACAGCATCGAAAAACTTTATTAATCCACTGCCAGTTCTCAGGGCCCCAGCGCGCGCGCATTATATAGGTTTTCAACTGTTGTTGGTGACAACCGATTATTAAAACCAGATAAAAAATTCGAAATCGCACAGCCTGCACAAAAATGCTCTTAACAGGCATAGGACTTGTCGATTGCCATTAAGTTAAACGGTGTTTTCTCTATCAATTCCCGGATACCAGCAGGTACGGCCGCCTAATACTTTTGATTTATCGATAATCTCCGCAACGGCCTCCTCCTGTCGATAAGCCATCACATGAACACCGGCGACGCCTTCAATTTCCCGGATTTGCTGTATCAAATCAATGCACAGCTGTTTGCCTTCCTGCTTCTGGTCTTTGGCGCCAGCCAGACGTTTGATAACGCCATCGGGAATATGCACACCAGGCACATTTGATCGTATCCACTCCGCTGCCCTTGCAGAAGCCAAGGGGCCAACCCCGATAATAATGAATGCTTTTTCATGCAAGCCCATCTCTCGAACCTGCTTCATATAGCTCTGTAATCGGTAAATGTCGTAGCAGTACTGTGTTTGAACGAACTGCGCGCCAGCTTCGATCTTTTTTGCCAGCCGAAATGGCCGGAAATCAAGCGGCGGAGCAAAAGGGTTAGCCGCCGCGCCTAAAAACACATGCGGGGGTTCGGTAATTTTTCGACCACTTTGAAAGCGGCTGTCGTCACGCATGCCTCGCACGATTTCAAGCGCCGTCATGGAATCCAGATCAAAGACCGGTTTAGCCTGAGGATGATCACCGGCCTGCACACCGTCACCCGTCAGGCAAAGGATATTGGATACCCCCATCGCGGCACCGCCTAACACATCCCCCTGTATGGCTATCCGGTTGCGGTCCCGGCAGGAGACCTGCATGACCATTGAATATTCAAGTCGGGAAAGCAGTGCACAAACAGCAACACTGGACATATGGCAATTGGCACCTGAGCCATCGGTAGCATTCATCGCATCGACATAGCCATCAAACACTCGAGCCCGACGATAAACCTCCTCAGGGTCGCTTGAATCGGGCGGAGAAATTTCAGTGGTGACGACAAAGTCACCCTGTCGAAGGTGTCTTTCCAGGCTCCCTGCCGAGGAGTGCCCTTTGGGAAGGTGAGCGGCATCAACCGCAACATCACCATGTTCAATCATTATCTATTGCTCCTCTGAGGTGGCACTGGTTTTATGACGAACTTCGCGCAGCCATGAGGACGAGCCAATCAGGCGGTGGTCTACCGGTTCTTGAATTGTGCGTATGGCATCCGCATTTTTCATCCGTTGACTGCCGTTCCAGGCTTCCACCCAAACGCAGGGCATGTCAGGCTCCACCTCGCAATTGCCGTTTGCACGCACCCCGCCACAGGGGCCATTACGAATTTTCTTCGGGCAGTTCATGGGGCAGGACATGCCGGTTGAACTTAAGGTACACATTCCACACATCTGACTGTCGAACAGCAGCCCTTTAGTAGCTTTCTCTATGACGGCAACGGGCTTTTCCAATCGGTCGTAGCCAATGCGCTTAAAAACTGGATGACAAAACAGCAAAGCCCTCTCAAACACTTTGTATAAGCTTTCAAAAAAACGCGAGTGTCGCGTCGAAAAATGGCGAAGTTTCTTCAACGATTGATCCTCCTGATCATGTAATTTTTTTAGCCTGTTCGATGAATTCGTTTAAATGATCAACTTGCCGTTCATCCTTGCGAATACCAACAAAAATCTGCTTCCTTATGCCCTGCTCTCCAAAACGCAGACTCTTGATGGGCATTGATTTGGCGTATTCATCGACCAGCCAGCCAGGCAACGCACAGACACCTCGCCCAACGGCAACCATCTGTAGCATGATCTCGGTTGTTTCAATGATTTTGTGCTGCTTTACCGAGCATTTTGCGGGACTGAGAAATTGACTAAAGATATCAAGCCGTTGTTCTTCGACGGGATAGCTAAACAACACCTCTTCGCTTAGCTGCTCAGGCAGCACACAATCCTGTGCTGCCAGTGCGTGAGTGTTCGATACGACCAGCCGGTGCTCATAGTCAAAGACCGGGATGTATTCTATTTTGGGCTTAAACAGTGGGTCTGGCGTAATCAGCACATCAATTTCATAGCTAAGCAGTGCGCCGATACCGCCAAACTGAAACTCCTGTTTTACATCAATATCAATGCCCGGCCATTGCTCCAGATAAGGCTGGATGACTCGAAGCAGCCATTGATAACAGGGGTGACACTCCATCCCTATGCGCAGTGACCCTGCTTCACCTCTGGCAATTTGTCCCAATAACAATTCCGTGTGTAAAAATTGCGGCAAAACCCGGGCGGCAAATGCCTGAATACGTTCACCCGCGGCAGTAAGGCGCAGGTTTCGGCCATCCTTTTCCCAGATCGGCGTATCAATCTGGCCTTCCAATTTTTTAATACTGTGACTTAACGCAGACTGAGATAAATGCAACGAGTCCGCCGCTTTAGTTAAGGTTCCATGTTCTTTTATCGCCGTTAGTATTTCTAAATGGATCCGCTCTAACATCCCTTAACTCCAATTCTTAACTTAAGTGATGAACCATATTCATTAAGCAATGAATTTATATCGCTGTTATTCAACACTCTATTTTCCTTACAATGCCTTCGCATATTTTATGCTCTATAAACTTTTAAAGTTCGGCCCAGCGAAAACCATACCCTTCGCCCCAAAAAACCTTGCTGGGTTTTCTGATTATCAACACTAAAAATAGAAGTCATCCTTAATGAATATCCTTGAATTTTTAGCCCATAATATCCCCACCATTTTGGCGCTGATTGCCACCGGCATCTTTGCCGGCATCCTGGCTGGCCTGCTAGGCGTAGGCGGCGGTATCGTCATCGTACCGGTGCTGTTTTTTCTGTTCCAGAGCTTTGGCATCTCACCGGAAACCGCCATGGTGGTTGCAACAGCAACCTCTCTGGCCACCATTGTCCCCACTTCCATCAGTTCTATTCGTTCGCATCACCAAAAGGGTAATGTTGATTTTGTCCTGCTAAAACGCTGGGCTCTCTTTATTCTTGTGGGTGTACTGGCTGGCAGCTGGTTAGTCACGCGCGTTGACGGCACCTGGCTGACCACCCTGTTTGGCATAATCGCTACCCTGTCTGCCCTTAACATGCTGTTCAGAACTGGAAAATCAGCCATGTTCCAGCAGCTGCCTGGCACAGCGGGCCAAACACTTATGGGATCATCCATTGGCTTTTTCAGTTCCATGGTTGGCATCGGCGGCGGTACGCTCTCTGTTCCCTTACTCACGTTATGTAACTATCCCGCCCACAAGGCGGTTGGTACGGCGGCCGCTATCGGGTTAATCATTTCATTGCCGGGCGCGCTGACCATGTTAATCATGGGCACCACACCAGCCGATGCACCAGCAGGAACCGTTGGCCTGGTCAATTTCATTGCTTTCACCTGCATCGTTCCCTTAACCGTCTTATTCGCGCCTGTCGGGGCGTCGCTGGCGGCAAAACTGGATGCGACAAGGCTGAAAAAAGTCTTTGCCATCGTATTACTCATCACTGGCTTGCGTATGCTGGCGCAACTGTTTCTGTAGGCAAAAAAGAATGCTGGTTTGCATGATGTCATGACAAACCAGCACTGACCAAGGTTAAGCAGAGAGCTCCCGTCGAACAATGTCTGCGCCCGCACTCAGGGCATTAAGTTTGCCCCTTGCAACTTCACGGGACAGCGGCGCCATGCCGCAGTTGGTACATGGGTAAAGCTTGTCCGCATCCACAAACTGCAATGCTTTTCGCAGGGTATCAGCCACTTCCTCAGGCGTCTCGATGGTATCGGTAGCAACATCAATCGCACCAACCATCACTTTTTTGCCTCGAACCAGTTCAAGCAGCTCAATAGGCACACGGGAGTTGTGACATTCGAGAGAGATCATATCGATATTCGACTGTTGCAGCTTGGGAAACACCTCTTCGTATTGTCGCCACTCGGAGCCCAGGGTCTTTTTCCAGTCGGTATTGGCTTTGATGCCATAACCGTAGCAAATATGCACCGCTGTTTCACATTTCAGCCCTTCGATCGCTCTTTCCAGACACTTGATTCCCCAGGCATTCACCTCATCAAAAAACACATTAAAGGCAGGCTCATCAAACTGGATAATATCCACACCGACAGCCTCTAGCTCCTTAGCCTCTTGATTCAGTATTCCGGCAAATTCCCAGGCCAGCTTTTCACGGCTTTTGTAGTGGTCATCATAAAGGGTGTCGACCATCGTCATGGGGCCAGGCAGCGCCCATTTAATCTTCTGTCCGGTTTGCTGGCGTAGAAATCTGGCATCCTCAACAAATACCGGTCTGGTACGGCTCACCGGGCCCACAACCGTCGGTACACTGGCCTCATAGCGATCACGGATTTTAACGGTCTGCCGATTCTCAAAATCAACCCCACTGAGGTGCTCGATAAAAGTTGTCACAAAATGCTGCCGCGTTTGCTCGCCATCACTGACAATATCGATACCGGCTTGTTGCTGTTCCTGCAATGACACCCGTAGCGCATCCTGCTGACCGCTGATTAATTCTTCATCCTGCAATTTCCATGGCGACCAAAGCACCTCGGGTTGCGCAAGCCAGGAAGGTTTAGGCAAACTGCCAGCCGTTGAAGTAGGTAGTAATGTTTTCATAATAAATACTGCGTATATCCTGGTTAATTAGAAGGCGTAATTAGCTGACCACTACTCAAGAACAGTTTGGTATGGTTTGATGAAGTGTTCCTCGGCAAACTTCCCCTGTTTAATTGCCAATCGGCTACGTTCTTCACGATCATAAACAACCTGGGTTAACGAATGATCCTGATTCTTCAGACTTGGCTGATAGCGCTGTCCAGCAACCGCATTGGCGTTGTAAATCTCAGGGCGATAGATTTTCTGGAAGGTTTCCATCGTGCTGATGGTGCTAATCAGCTCAAGGTTGGTGTAATCGATCAGCAAGTCGCCAAAGAAATAAAAAGCCAAAGGAGCCACACTGTTTGGCGGCATAAAGTAGCGCACCTGCAAGCCCATTTTCTTGAAATACTGCTCGGTCAGAGAGGACTCATTTGGCTGGTATTCAACGCCTAATACCGGATGCTGATTTTCAGTACGACGATAAACCTTGTTATCCGAAACGCTGAGGCATATGACAGGCGGCTTATTAAAGTTCTGTTTGTAAACATCGGAGGTCACAAAATACTTAAACAGCTTGCCATGCAGATCGCCAAAATCATCTGGAATACTGAATGTCGGCTGATCCTTGTTATGGTCCAGCAACCGTACGCTAAAGTCGTAATCGCGCACATAGGAGGAAAAATTATTCCCTACAATACCTTCAGTACGCCTGCCAGTTTTGTGATCAACAACATACGTTTTTAATACTTCAATCGATGGAAAGGCCTGGCCACTGCCTTCGATGTCCATATCAACGGATATGATTTCAAGTTCGACAGAGTAGCGATCGCCATTGGGGTTATCCCAATGCGCCAAGGCATTAAAGCTGTTATCAATCATCTTTAAGGCATTGCGCAGGTTCTCCTGACGGTTATCGCCGCGCGCCAAATTAGCAAAATTGGTGGTGATGCGCGTATTGTCTGACGGATGATAGTTCTCGTCGAGATAAGTGCTATTAATGGTAAATGTGAAATCTTTATTCATAGTGGTCTGGTATCCAACACCCTAAATTTAAACCTGAGTTTATTCCTTGCTCTTTTCTGAACTTTTCAGTTTTCTCTTCTGATTTTTTTCAACCGGTAGGCCTTCACAATTTTCAATTTGTGCGTAATGCCTAATTAACAATCAGTCGGATTATTGTTTAAAGTTAAGAGCAGGCTGTTTTATATCCGGACACACACATTAATAAAATTGATTTTATTTCATTAAGTTATGAGCAATATTCATACGCTAATTAAATGATGACAACGTAATGACGTTGGTTGGCATATTAGATCCAATCTCACCGCCCTCAGGAGCTTGCCAATTGGAGTCCGTCATCTAATATGTGACCTGGATAGACATTAGCTGTCATGAGATGTACGCCGGTACCCTCAGATAAGGCGTCCAGTTTGATAAGCCAAAAATAAGATCAAATAAACGCCACGGATTAACCGCAAACAAAACTATTCGCACTGTTCCAGCATTGTTAGAATTGCCCGTCGTTTCTTCATCTATGGGCTTTCTTTTTGTCAAAACTCAACAAACAGCAACAACTCGCGATCATCACCAACGACAAACCACTGCTTGTTTTGGCGGGGGCCGGTAGCGGTAAAACCACGGTTATCACGCACAAGATTGCACACTTGGTGAATAAAGCCGGCATCGAAGCACGCCATATCTATGCGGTGACCTTTACCAATAAAGCCGCTCGAGAAATGAAAGAACGTGTCGCCAAACAACTCAAAGGCGACACCGCCAAAGCCATTAGCGTCAGTACTTTCCATAACCTTGGCCTGACTATTATCCGCAAAGAATATAAACACCTGGATATAAAACCCGGCTTTTCACTGTTTGACGCTCACGATGCGCTGACATTAATTAAAGAGTTGCTTCCAACCGAGGGCGATCAGACTCGTGAACTTGCCAGTCAGGCGCAACACCAGATTTCTAACTGGAAAAACGCCATGGTGGAACCCGAGCAGGCACTGGAGCAAGCCAAAACTGGCAACGACATGACCATCGCCAAAATCTACGGCCTCTATAACCGTATGTTACGCGCCTACAATGCCGTAGATTTTGATGACCTGATTCTACTTCCCACACGCCTGTTTATTGAGCAACCAGAGGTGCTTGACCGTTGGCAGAATAAAATTCGTTACCTGCTGGTCGACGAGTACCAGGACACTAACGAAAGCCAGTATTTACTGGTTAAACAGCTGGTTGGCGTTCGCCAGGCCTTTACCGTCGTGGGCGATGATGACCAATCTATTTATGCCTGGCGCGGTGCGGTTCCGGAAAATCTGGTGCGACTGCAAACAGACTTCCCTCGTCTGGAAGTCATAAAACTGGAACAGAATTACCGCTCCTGTGGCTGTATTCTTAAAGCGGCTAACAAGGTTATTGCCAATAACGAACACGTTTTTGAAAAGAAACTCTGGTGTGATATCGGTTTTGGCGACTCAATTCGCATTCTGCAATGCGCCGATGAAGAGGCTGAAGCCGAGCGCATCGCCACTGAAATTGTCAGTCAGCGCCTGCAAAAACGCAGCAAATTTGAAGATTTTGCCGTACTGTATCGTGGCAATTACCAGTCCCGTATTCTGGAACTCAAATTGCAACAGTTTCAGGTGCCCTACCACATCAGCGGTGGCACCTCCTTTTTCGACAAGGCCGAAGTGAAAGATATGCTGGCCTACCTGCGTTTAATCGTAAATCCGGAGGACGACACAGCATTTTTACGTGTCATCAACGTGCCCCGTCGTCAGATCGGCTCCAGCACACTGGAAGTGTTGGGTCAGTACGCCACGGAGCGTGAAACCAGCCTTTACAATGCCTGTGATGAACTGGGGCTGGAGCAGCATCTGAAACCCCAGCACCTCGACAAACTTCGCCGCTTTCGTCACTGGCTCGATTCAGTTACCCAGCGCTGGCACCAGCTCGAATTCGATGACGTGGTCAAGGAAATGATTGACGAGCTTGATTACGACAGCTGGCTGGAACAGAACAGTAGCAGCCGCGGCGTTGCTGACCGCCGTATGGCGAATATCTGGTATCTGATGGACAGCATTAAAAACAGCCTGCCAGAGGATAGCTTGCAGGATCCAGTGACTGATCTCGCAGACTCCCTGTCTCGCCTCATGTTACGTGACATGCTTGAGCGCCAACAGGATGAAGCCGATACCA
This sequence comes from Gammaproteobacteria bacterium F7, assembly GCA_001593685.1. Lineage (GTDB taxonomy): Bacteria > Pseudomonadota > Gammaproteobacteria > Pseudomonadales > IMCC2047 > IMCC2047. The sequence goes on along the minus strand of LUKI01000009.1, from coordinate 11,508 downwards.
ATCAGGTGCAGTTGATGACCATGCACGCCGCCAAAGGTCTGGAGTTCCCGCATGTCTTTATCATGGGGCTGGAGGAGGAGCTACTACCGCACCGTAACAGCATTGAAACCGATAATATCGAAGAGGAACGGCGCCTGTTTTATGTCGGCATTACCCGAGCTCAAAAAACATTATCGCTGACCATGGCCAAAAAGCGTAAGCAGTTCGGCGAAGTATTCGACACCACAGCTAGCCGCTTTCTCGACGAACTCCCCGAAGAGGATCTGGAGTGGGAAGGCAACGACAACGCCAACCCGGAAGCCAAACGCAAACGCGGCAACAATGCCATTGCCGGGTTACGCAACTTAATGGACATGATTTAGCGCTATTGAGTGACTTCGCTGTTGCCCATAAGCTCACGTACATAAAACCAGTTTTGCCAACAGACGGTTTTGTGCGACGACGGGAATCTGCAATGGCGCCATCGCTCAAATCAAATCTTCTTCAACCAGACTGTTGAGCTCGCCTTCGGCAATTTGCACCTTTTCATGCGATACCGCATTGAATCACCGGTATATTGATAAGTATTGCTTCTTAAATAACACATCAATAAGGAACTATCGGACTACAGCGTCTTCTAATATCACCAATCAAATCCGCAGGAGTAAACATGAAGCAGGTTATACGATGGATCGCCCTATCACTGGTAATGACAACCCTTGCTCTGCCCGCCCACGCAGACTCAAATCAACAGGCACGTCATATTGATGTCAATGGCCATGGCCTGATCAACGAGACCCCCGATATAGCCCTACTCACACTGACCTTTTCACAACGAGACCAGCAGGCTCGCCGCGCCAAAAGCACGGTTGATAGTCAGGTCAATGACTTACTGGCACTGAGCGAGCAACTGGGCATCGCTAAAAAAGATATCCAGGCGGCACGTTTAACTATTTACCCTGAATACGACCACAAAAATAATCGTCAATTGATTGGTTATCGCGTCAGCCGTGACGTACAGGTAAGACTAAGTAATCTGCTTAACTACCCTAAATTACTGGAAGGGGCCGTCGATATCGGCGCCACACATACGGGCCAATTAAAGCTGGATTTCAGTAACCGCAAGGAACTGGAAAACAAAGCCCTGCAAGCAGCCTTTCATGACGCTCGTCAACAGGCAGAATTGCTTGCTGAAGCCAGTGGTAATAAGCTGGGCGAAACACTGTGGATCCACAGCTCTATGAGCTATCGCCCCGAGCCACAAATGCGGATGGCGATGATGTCAGACATGAAAGCCGAAGCCAGCTACCCCACCGGTGAAATGTCACTCAGCCGCCAGGTTCAGGTACGTTTCGCAATTCAATAAGCAGGTTACAAAATGACACAGGAACAGGACAGCGGTCTGCACGCCGAGCCCGACTCAACAAGATCCGACACTCACGCCGGTGGGCACTCCTCTAAAACCACGCTGATACGCTCACTGGGCGTAGTGATTTCACTGGTTGCCGTTATTGTTTGTAGTTGGCTGCTCTACAGTTTGTTTAAAGACACCATCGAAGTGCCGGTTATTGATGAACTTGAACAGATCGTTTCAGGCCAGCCTGCAGCAACGCCTCTCGATCCCCCTAAGCCATCAAGTGAGCAAGCGTCGACAGCGGAAGACGACGCACAACCGGCCATTAATCAACCGCCACCACCGCCATTACCGAACCTGAATAATAGTGATGAAGAAATTCAGCAGGCCGCCCGTAAACTCACTCCTGCGCTAAAATGGGCAGACTGGATTACCACTGAGGAAGCTATTCGTAAATTTGTCGTGGTGGTGGATAACATGGCGCAGGGGAAAATCGCGCGTAAATATCTCCCCATTCCCAAACCAGAACAGAAATTTGTTAAGCACTCTGACGGCGTTAAAGTCTATCTTGATCCGGCTGGCTACGAGCGCTACACCCCCTACGTCAGCCTATTTGAAGGCGTAGACAACGAAATGGCTGTTGCGCTCTATCAACGCTACTTACCTTTAATGGAGCAGGCCTTTGCCGAGCTAGGCTACCCGGACCAACGTTTCCACGATACGCTGATGAGCTCCTTTGACCTGATCCTAACTGCGCCGGTTATTGAGGAAGACATTGAACTGGTCAGGCCATCGGTGTTGTATAAATTCGCTTATCCAGCACTGGAGAATGCACCCGCACTACACAAGCAGCTGATTCGCATGGGGCCCGAAAACACACGCCGCCTGCAACAAAAAATTGAACAGCTGAAGGCGGCGCTCAGTGCCGCCAAACAGTCTTGATCATTCACTTGGAACCGGTTGCTTAACCCCTTGTAGCGCCAACCAGGCAAGTACCGCACAAACCAGCATAACGGCAGCCATCACCAGAATACTGCCGTTATGCAATACCCCGACTATCGCACCGGATAACGCCCCCAGCCCCATGCGTGTCATCCCTAATATTCCCGATGCTTTACCACCGTGACTGTCAAAACAGGCTAACGCAGCACTGGTTGAGTTAGACGCAACCAACCCCAACACCCCAACTGAAATAACACAGGGCACAACCACCCCCACCAGTCCCGCCATACCGGTCCAGCTATTAAGCAATAAAAACCCAGCTGCAATCACATGAATAGCAATGCCAATGCGTAATAGTCGGCCACTGCCCAACCGTTCAATCCAGCGCGCATTGAAATAATTACAGCACATCATCAAGACAATATTGGCAGCAAACAAATAACCAAAATAATGTGGCTCGACACCAAAATACTCGATATACACAAACGGCGAGCCGGTGATAAACGCAAACATCGTTGCAAAAACAAAGGCGCCGCACAGGTTGTAAGCCATCGCATTACGGTGTTTGATAATACTCCAGTAAGCACGAGCTAAGCTGGCCGGGTGCAGCGGCTGGCGTTTTTCCGTCGGTAATGTCTCTGGCACCGAAAAAAACACCAACAACACCGCCAGCAGTCCAAACAACGACAAACACCAGAAGATTGACTGCCAGCCTGCCCATACCAGTAAATAGCCACCCACGGCTGGGGCTAATAGCGGAATAATGGTCATGACGGCCATGACAAAGGACATCATGCGCGCAGCCTCTTCGCGCTCGTACAAATCACGAATTAACGCCTGCACCACTACATTGCCCGCAGCGGCTCCCAGTGCCTGCGCTAAACGCAACACAATCAATTGCTCAACATTCACCACGTGTGTGCAAAGCAAGCTCGACAGCGCAAACAGAGTCATGCCAACCAGCAAAATGGGACGCCGACCAAAACGGTCAGCCAACGGTCCAAAAATAGCCTGGCTGACCGCCGCACCCAACAGAAACATCGACAGGGTTTGTTGCACCGCACCAATATCGCTGCCCAACGCCTGTGCTAATGCCGGCATGGCTGGCAGATACATATCCACGGCAGCTGCCACCAGGCCGCTCAGCAGGCCCAGTGTAATAATAAAGCGCAGGGGGGCGTTCATGATTCATCCATGAAATTCAAAACAGTGCGGTTGAACCGCCAATCACTGCGGCTGATTGATATCAATAACGCCCCGCTCTACAACACGAAAAGCGGGTAAGAGAGCCCCTGGCGAAAGTTTGGCTTCAAGCTTGTAGCTGACCGCTGACTCAGGGCGTGCCAGCACCGACTGCAACAAACGCAGACCATTAATCCAATCCACCGTTGCCAACAGTTCCACCTCAGCTTCCGAGTAGGCGGCAATCGGTGCAATGTCATTACTAACACCGCTAATTAACTCGTAACCCTGCAAATCAAGGCTATATTTCATGCCCTTCAATGGCAGAGTCACCGAGTTGGAATTCAATATACGCAGTTTAATCGCCAGTCGCTGCGCCAGGCCCTCCGAAGGTAGCAACTTTACCGCCACCAGTTTTACTTCCGGTTTTTCTAACGGCGACGAAAAGGTGGCACAACCAGCCACAACCAACAGCAATGCGATCAAACTGGCCTTTAAAGAAAATAAACTCAACGACTTAAACATAAAAAACAACCCTATTAATCACCGTCTTGATGATCAGTTTTTTTAACCCGCTTTGCAATGACATCAGCCACTCATAACGAACCATTAGCCAGGCGGGTAGTCACAAGAGGCATTATCATACTTTGATCAGGAATAAACACCATGAAACAACTGTTGTTCGTATTGGCTGTTCTTCTTAGCGTCAACGCCACCGCCAATACAGACGTTGACAACCCACCCAACAGTTATGCCACAGCGACCTTTGCCGGTGGCTGCTTCTGGTGCATGGAGCCGCCCTACGACAAGCTCGAGGGCGTTATCAGCACCACCAGTGGTTATATGGGCGGTCATGTAGACAAGCCAACCTACCAACAGGTTTCACGCGGTGGCACAGGTCATGCTGAAGTGGTACAGATCATCTTCGATCCAGCTGTCATTAGCTATAACAAACTGCTCGATACCTACTGGAAAAATATCGACCCTACCGATGCCCGTGGTCAGTTCTGCGATAAGGGCACACAGTACCGCAGCGAAATTTTTTACCATAACGACAAGCAACGTGACTTAGCCCAACAATCCAAAACCGACCTGTTGGCCAACAAGCCCTTTAAGGGCGATATCGTCACGCCCATCAGCGCGGCAAAAACTTTCTATGCGGCAGAGACTTACCATCAGGATTATTACCAGAAAAATCCCATTCGCTATAAATACTACCGCTATAGCTGCGGCCGCGATAAGCGCCTTGAGCAACTGTGGGGAGAGTAGCCGCCCTGTTAGTTCAAGATGACAAAACAACAAAACAACCTATAGGGCTAAAACCTGAACTACTTTATTGAATTCTGCTAAACTCGCGCCTCAACATCAGGGGCGTGATGCGCCCAACAGGTAAGCAGAACTATGAGCCAGGATAAGGTGTTCGCCTCGCCACGCGAGCAAATAGAAAAATTCAAATTCGATGATCGCGTCGCCTCCGTCTTTGGCGACATGATCAGCCGTTCCGTGCCCGGCTACGGCATGATGCTGGATATGATTGGCGTCATCGCCCGTGAAGTCGTAACACCGGGTAGCAACTGCTATGACCTTGGCTGTTCATTGGGCGCCGGCATTCTCAGCGTACGCCATAATTTACCGGATGATAGCTGTCGCATTATCGGCATTGATAATTCTGAGGCCATGACATCCCGCTGCCAGCAAATAATTGATCAGGACGATGCCACCTCGCCGGTGGAAATCCGCTGTCAGGACATTATGGATACCGAGATTAAAAATGCCTCTCTGGTGGTCATGAACCTGACGCTGCAATTTATCGAACCAGCGTTCCGCGAACCGCTGTTAGAACATATATACCAAGGCCTTAACCCTGGCGGTGTACTGGTGCTGTCCGAGAAAACCAACCTGCCTAACGAGCATGAACAGGACACCCTGACCGACTATTATTACGCCTTTAAACGGCAGCAGGGCTATAGTGATCTGGAAATCGCTCAGAAGCGCGAAGCGCTGGATAATGTGCTGATTCCCGACACCCTCGGCACCCACCGCACCCGTTTGCACCAAGCCGGGTTTAGCCACGTTACGCCCTGGTTCCAATGTTTTAACTTTATGTCCCTGCTCGCCCATAAATAATCCCAAAATACACCATGATCACCTTCGACGACTTTTTCAAACGCATTGACGACACCGAGCTTGAGCTGTTTGCCGAGTCATTCAAAGCCGCCATTGCCGAACGCCTCTACAACCGTCAGCACGGTGATTTAGACCGCTGGGAACAGGTGCTCAAGGCGCTACCAAACATTACGCCCTCCGAGACTCATTATGACCGCCCCGCCGTCACCATCGGCAAGGCAGAACAAATTGATGGCGAGCAGCGCCAACAACTAATCGATGCACTCAAAATGCTGATGCCCTGGCGCAAAGGCCCCTTTGAACTGTTTGGCATAGACGTCGACACCGAGTGGCGCTCCAACCTCAAATGGGATCGTGTCGAGCCGCACATTACGCCACTCAAGGGCCGTCGTGTGCTGGATGTCGGCTGCGGTAATTTATATTACTGCTGGCGCATGCTGGCACAAAAACCCGAATTGATCGTTGGCGTTGACCCATCGCATAAATTTCTTATGCAGTTCGAAATTTTCAAACGTTTTGTCCCCGAAGCACCGCTTTATTACCTGCCTCTTCGCAGTGAAGATTTACCGCCCCGCATGCAAGTCTTCGATACCGTCTTATCAATGGGCGTGTTCTATCACCGCCGCTCGCCCTTCGATCACCTCGAAGAGCTGAAAAATGCGCTGCGGCCCGGCGGTGAACTGGTACTGGAAACCTTAATTATCGATGGCGGTTTAGGTGAAGTGTTAGTCCCTGAAGACCGCTACGCGCAGATGCGTAACGTCTGGTTCCTGCCTAGCTGCGACACCCTCAAGGCCTGGTTGGAGCGAATTGGATTTGTGGATGTAAGTGTCATCAATGTCGCTCAAACCACCATTGAAGAGCAGCGCCAGACCGAATGGATGAATTTCCACTCACTGGAGCAATACCTTGATCCCGACGATCACAGCCTCACCATCGAAGGCTATCCGGCCCCCAAGCGCGTGGTCATGCTGGCGAACAAACCGCAATGAAGAGCGATAAAATTTCGTGGCCGGCCATTCTGCACTATCACGGCGAAAACGAACTAACCTACATCGCCAGCCAATCCGAATGGGATAATGATGCTGACCTGCACGTTGGTAACTATGAAGAAAACGATCGACTGATTGATTGCCAGGGCAGCATTTATCAACTAAATCAACGCCGAAATAATGTCATCACACCACAGCAAAGCGATCTAAAGGCTTCCCTAAAGGAAGTCACTGAACTCGTAAAAGCGCATTTATCAGAACAGGGTTCCTGCTGTGTCTCAAAACTGTTCGCGTCATCATTTGCTGAAGCGATAGCCATCGCTTTTCCAGATAAGCTCTAGCGGAACTTAGCCAGACTCAATACGTCTTAGTTGCTACTGATTTCAACAAAGAGCCACCCATGCAACGCCGACAATTCCTGCGCTTTGGCGCACTTTTCGCCACCCTTGGTCCAATCTCCTTTGGACTTCAAGCTCATCACAGCCAAATCGTCCCCGTGACCTATAGCCGAGAAGAATGGCGTCAACGCCTAACGCGCTCGCAATTCAAAATTCTACGCGACGAAGGTACTGAGCGCCCCTTCAGCAGCTCACTCAATAACGAAAAACGCCAGGGAGTCTACCATTGTGCAGGCTGTGACCTGGCCCTGTTCAAATCCGAAAATAAATACGACAGCGGCACCGGCTGGCCAAGTTTTCACACCGCCATCACCGGTCACATTGAAACCAAGCCCGACAAAAGCCTGTTTTACACCCGCACCGAATATCACTGCGCCCGCTGTGGCGGACATCAAGGCCACGTCTTTGATGACGGGCCCAAACCCACCGGTTTACGCTGGTGTAATAACGGCTTGGCACTTCGCTTTAAACCCGCCAACCCCTAAAACCGCCAACGTTAATCAACTGCTAATCGCTTAATAACGATGCGTAGCCGGCAACGGCTGCGCCAGCCAGTTCTGCCAACCCGCCTCAAACGTGTCAAAGCCACCAGGATAGTGATGATCAAAATACTCGTCACCGGGCACTGACCAGCAATAATTTTCAGCCATATCATTCATCATGGTTTTGAGAAAGACTTTGCCCTCTGGTTCGCTCATCAAGTAATAAATTAATGACCAGGCCAACCCATAATGATCGCGCAGATTGCCCGCGTACCACTGCTGCGGGGGCAAATTAATATACTCGCGCAACGGCAGTAGCTGACCACGGCTATGTCGTTGCTGCAAATAATTCCAATGGTAACTCACCGCACTAATCTGCCGCGCCTGCCCACTCAATTCCAGCTGTTCAAAGTATTCTGCCAGGCCCTCATTAAACCAGCTCGGTGTCGCACCATATAAACCTGCCATCATCACATGCGTTGCCTCATGACGAATCACCGCTCGCATCTGTTGCGGATTATTGCCCTGAAAGACCACGGCTTCATTATTATCGCTGGTGTAAAATCCAGAGTTGGTTCGCAAGAACGGCGCACGCTGCTGGCGATAGCGCTGAAAATCATCCTGCGTACCAATAATCCGCACATTCAGAAACACCTGTCGCAGGTGTTCAAGATCCAGATCACGCGACAAAATTCGATACACCTGCCGCACCTCAGCATTGACCTTATCGCGAGTGAAAGCCGGTAGATTATCGGTATCTTCAATCAGTTTGAGTTTGAAATACTGTTTACGATCCGGATAGGAAACCGACATCACCTCGCTGTTACGCGTATCCCCCGGTTTCGCATCGGAAAAATGCACTTTGCCGTTCTCATCGGTCCAGCGATAAATATTCGAGCGTGTGCTTTTTTCCAGTGCCGTAGTCTGGGTTTTGCCGCAGGACGCAACCTGCTGAAAGGTCTCACCCGCATCAATCGATTTCAGACTCGTAACGACTTCTGGTGGAGCGACCTGCTCAATCTGTTGCCGCACTTCAGTAATCGTGCCGCCAAAACGCTGCCACACATGCGCCTTAACGGCAGCGATCATGGCGGGTCGCTCTTCAGCGGGCACTGAAAAAAGCGCCGCCGTTAGTGACACACCGGCGATGATAATCAACAGAAAAATAAAACGGATAAATTTGAACATAGGTTTAAATGAGGCGTGTCCGGAAAATGATGACTAGTGTTAACAGTCTAGAATATTTCCGTAAAAGTGCTGAACATCATGAGCGGCAGAATGCTCGCTCCTACAAGCAAAATGCTCCGGACTACAACTGCCATCCGTGTGTGCGCAGCCACAACTTGGCTTCTTTATAATCCGGCACAAACTGTTCTACCCGCTGCCAGAAGGCGGTACTGTGATTCATGATTTCCGTATGCACCAGCTCGTGCAGAATCACATAATCACTCACCGAAACCGGTGCTTTTATCAGCTTCCAGTTCAGAGAAATATTGCCTCGTGAGCTACAGGAACCCCAGCGGGTTTTCTGCTCACGAATAAACAGGCGATTAAATTCAAAGCCATGTTGCTCAGCCAGCTGCACAATTCTCAACGACAGGTATTGCTTTGCAAACTCACGATACCAACCCTGTTGCGGCTCATTCTGTAGCAGATTTTTTGCGTAATAAATGCTTTGCTGTTGGTGATCAACCCGCACATTACGTTTTTGCTTGCTGTCCAGAATAAAGCGAAAAGCCTCACCAAACAGCAACAACTCATCATCACCAACGCTCAACGACGAAGCCTGCTGACGCGCCAAGGCTTGCCCGCGCTTATCCTCAATCCAGTGCTGCTTATCCTGATAAAAGGCCACCACCTTTGCGGCGCTTAACCGTTGTGGAACAACCATCAGCACCTCGCCAGTTGGGCGCACCTGGATGCGAGCCCATTTCACCTTACGAGGGGAAACGGTGATGTAGCTGGGTAGCGCGTCTAAAACTGCCTCACCTCTTTTTGAAAGCTTAAACACGCGCTTAGGATTGTACTAACTTAGAAAAAAACTGCTCTAACAACGGCCTTAGCTGCTCGCATTTAGCTACGTCCAATTCCGCAGCACTCTCGATCATATAAATACTCTGATTTATCTCCAGCTGAATGGTATGCACGTTTTCATCGGGCTGACCGTAGTTACGGGTGATAAAGCCGCCCTTGAAGCGAGCGTTCTCCACCACACTGTAACGATTCTGCGCATAGGCAATGTCGGTCACTCGTTTCAGAATGTCCGGCGCGCAGGACGCCCCAGCGGCCGTACCAAAATTCAAATCCGGTAACACGCCGTCAAACAGCTGCGGCACCACGCCACGAATGGAGTGGGCGTCCCATAGTATGGCGTAGCCGTGCAAGGCTTTAATGCGCGCAATTTCACTTTCAATATGATCGTGATAGGGCTGCCAGTAAGTTGCTATTCGGCGTTGCACTTCCTTGGCATCCGGCTCCCTGCCCTCACGATAAATCCGTTCGTTATCAAAGGTCGCCACCGGGCAGACACTGGTTTCATATTGCCCGGGATATAACGAGCCACCCTGTGAAGAGCGGTTCAAATCCACCACGTAACGGGAGAATTCAGGAATAAAAAAAGAAATATCCAGCTCAGGCAGAAAGTTGTACAACTGATTTACAAACCAGTCGGTATCGGGCACCTGTTGGCCAAGCGCGTTAAAGTCGTCTTTTATTTCTGACGGCAATAAAACACCATCATGGGGGAAGCTCACGATAACCGGACTGCTGCCCTGCTGGTAGGAAAATACGTCTGTTTGGATCAACTGAAACCTCTGAGGTGACTTTTAAAAATACTGTGATTTAGCCGCTACACACTAGGAGAAACAACAAACACTTTACCACAACTAAACCTCAATCCGGATACGTCGCACCGCCAACCAGGACACCAACAGCTCGGAGCTAAAGGAAATGATCATCACCAACGGTGCTGTCCAGTGGTTCAACCAGCCCAGTTCCAGAAACAGCCAGGAGCAGACAATAATCAACCCCACCCGAGAAGCACTGCCTACGGCCATGGAATTGGTGCGTTTAAAGGCCAGCAACAGGCTGTGATAATAGTTACGGATCGCCAAAATCAGCGGTGTGCCCAACATCACCATCGCCGCCTGGGTGGCAATATCAAACAGTTCACCCTCCAGCCCCAACAGTTGATGGAAAATAACATAGTCCAACGGGGTCAAAATACATAGCGCCATCACCAGCATCAAACTGCCCGTCACCGCAGCGATAAAACGTCGCTTTTTATCCAGGTCATTCAGTCCCAGCCCCGGGAAAAAGCTCCTGAACTGATTCACCGCTAATTGCACCATCATGAAAAAATCGAAGGCTACGCGCAACGCCGCAATGGTCACAATGGCATCAGGAGTACGACTAATAAAGGCATACAGCAGCGGACGGCTGATACCGAAACTCATGCCCGACAGGCTCACGGGCCAGAAGAACTTGATCAGCGTTCGATAGCCCGGTTCTTCAAAGCCTTCAACAGACTGCGGCTGGTACAAAAATTTACACACCATTAACGCAAAAACAGCCGAACAAAAGGTCGACCCCAGTTGCGCGGCCACCATGCTCTGTTGTGCCGTCCAACCACTGTTAAAACCAGTCAGTGCAGCAGCAACGCCAATCACCACGCCAACAAAGGCGCTGACCGACACCCACTTGGTTCGGTTCACCTGCGTCAGTAAACCCACACAAAACTGGTAAAAGCTACGAATAATAATCAGCGGCGTCAGGTATAAAAGGTAACTCGCCACGTAGGCCAGCATGTCGCCTTTGATTTGGAAAACACCGCTTAAAAACCGATTGCCGCCAGCAGTTACCGCCAGCAACAGAATAGGAATGCTGAATAGCACCCCCAGGCTCACACAAAAAATCAGCACCTTGCGCCGCGCAGCTTTCGAGCGCGCATACACGGTCACCATCTGCGGCATAAATACCGTGGCAATTTCCAGAAACAGCACGGTACTCAGCGCGTAGGCCATCACCGCCAGTTCATATTCAGCATTGGGGTA
>LUKI01000008.1 GCA_001593685.1 Gammaproteobacteria bacterium F7 | reverse complement strand
TGTATAGAATATGAATTATTTTAACGGGCAGGAGTAGCGTTGGGATAATTGGAATTCGTTAGACCCAGCTAAGAGTTGGTTTGGCTGGGCAGTACCCAAGCCTCCGCAGTTGGCAGCTACTCCGGTATTAACCGGAATAGCTGCAATCGATCATGTTTGACGGTCTGGGTGAGGGCTGTGATTTAATCAAATTGATAGCCGGGGGTGGATTTTGACAGTGCTATTTCGTCTTCGCTCATCTCCGGTGAAATGTCTTCAAACAGGGGGGTTGAGAGATAACGCTCGCCGGTATCTGGCAGCATGCAGAGAATGTTGCTGCCAGCGGGGGCTGCTTTGGCTACTTCCAGCGCTGCGGCAAAGGTGCCGCCGGCAGAAATGCCGCAGAAGATGCCCTCCTGCTGGGCCAGGTCGCGCGAGCATTTAAGCGCGTCGGGGCCTGCGACGGTAACGATTTCGTCTATTAGCTGTTGTTTGACAGCATCATCTGTCAATTTTGAAATGAAGTCGGGTGTCCAGCCCTGCATCGGATGCGGGTTGAAGTTAGGGTGGGTTGTGGGCTCGCCGGCTTCATTGACGGGTTGGGATGTGCCGCTGTGCAGTAGGTCCGCATTGGCGGGTTCGCAGGCAATGACTTTGGTGTTTGCACTTTGTTTGCGTAGCACGCGGGAAACGCCCTTGAGGGTGCCGCCGGTGCCGTAACCTGTGACCCAGTAATCCAGAGAGCCATCAGGAAATGCCGATAGGATTTCCGGGGCTGTGGTGTTGGAGTGCATGTCGGCGTTGGCTTCATTTTCAAATTGACGGGCTAAAAACCAACCGTGTTCTTTGGCTAATTCAACCGCTTTGGCGAGCATGCCGCTGCCCTTTTGTGCGGCCGGTGTCAGAACAACCTTGGCACCGAGAAAACGCATTAAGCGGCGGCGCTCAACGCTGAAGCTCTCTGCCATGGTAACGACGAGCGGGTAACCCTTTTGGGCGCAAACCATGGCGAGACCGATCCCCGTGTTGCCGCTGGTGGCTTCGACTACGGTTTGGCCTGGGCTGAGTGCGCCAGAGCGCTCAGCGTGTTCGATAATGCCCAGCGCTAATCGATCCTTTACTGACCCCATAGGGTTAAAGGCTTCGATTTTGACATACAGGTTGACATGATCAGGGGCCAGGCGATTGATTTTGACGATGGGAGTATTGCCGACGGTGTCGAGGATGTTGTCGAAGGTATTAGCCATGGGGGGCTCCTGAAAAATATTTAGATAGTGATTGAGTAATAATACGTTAAAGTTTTTTTAGATGCAGCAACCCCTGTGAGAGCGGTTTAATCAAAAACAGCTGTATTACTGAATGGTTTGTATGTGGTTTGACGCAGGGCATAAGACGCTACCTGCCAGGCAGCTAAGGTGATACTCTAGCGACTTAAAATATGATCGGTTGAAGTGCACCTTATGAAAGTTGATTTACATTGTCATAGTCTGGCGTCCGATGGCGCGCTGGCGCCAGCGCAGGTGCTAAGAAGGGCTCATGCTAATGGTGTGCAAATGTTGGCATTAACGGATCACGATACTGTTGCCGGTGTTCCGGAAGCGGCTGAGACAGCAAAAGCGCTTGGCATGCGTTTTGTCGCGGGTATTGAGGTATCCAGCCAATGGAGCGGCGTGGGAATTCATGTTGTTGGGCTAGCGATTGACCCGGATAATGAGATATTAAAAGCCGCGTTGGATGAACAGTCCCGCAAGCGTGAGCAGAGGGGCGTTGAAATTGGCCGTCGATTAGCAAAGCTGGGGTTTGAAGATTGCTACGAAGGTGCTAAAAAAATTGCCGGTGATAGCGAGCTGGGACGTCCACACTTTGCTCGTTACCTTGTTAATCAGGGGTATGTTGAAAACCACGGTAGTGCCTTTGATAAATACCTCGGTGCCGGTAAGGTTGGTGATGTCAAAAGTCAGTGGCCCGAATTAGATGAGGTGGTAAGCTGGATTCATGCTGCGGGTGGTTATGCAGTATTGGCGCACCCTGATAAATATAAACTCACACGCATGAAGCTGAAACGCCTGTTAACGGACTTTAAGGCCGCAGGCGGTGATGCCATTGAGGTTGTATCCGGTACCCAAAACCGTGATATCACCGGCTACTTTACGCGCCTGTGTGAAGAGTTTGATCTGTATGCCTCCTGTGGCAGTGATTTTCACAACCCTAATACGCAATGGTGTGATTTGGGGAAAGTTGACCCACTGCCGAAGAGTTGTCGCCCCGTGTGGCAGTTATTTTGTTAATGTTCAGATAGTAAACGTCTATGAGCCAGTTTTTTCAGATACACCCGGATAACCCTCAGCAACGCTTGATCAAACAGGCTGTTGAAATCATCAACAAGGGCGGTGTGGTTGTTTATCCGACCGATTGTGCCTATGCACTGGGTTGCCATATTGGCGACAAAAAGGCGGTCGATCGTATTCGCCAGATTCGACGCCTGGATGATAAACATAACTTTACGCTGGTATGTAACGACCTTTCTGAAGTGTCGACTTACGCTAAGGTTGATAACAGCACCTATCGAATTCTTAAGGCCCATACGCCGGGTGCTTATACCTTTATTCTTAATGCGACCAGTGAGGTGCCACGTCGTTTATTACACCCCAAGCGACGCACTATCGGTTTACGTTTACCGGAGCATAATATTACTCAGGCGTTGCTGGATCAGCTGGGTGAGCCGTTAATGAGCACGTCTCTGATTATGCCGGGTGACGAGATCCCCATGACAGACCCGTATGATATTCGGGCCACATTGGAGCATCAGGTAGACCTGATTATTGATGGTGGTTATTGCGGCATGGAGGCAACCAGTGTGATTAATATGACCGACGAGGTGCCTGAAGTGGTACGTGTTGGTATGGGCGATGTTAGTGATTTTCAGTGATGCCTGTTAAGGTCGCTTTTTTGAGAGGCAGGCTTTAGGCTGACAAGTAGGGCTAACGTCTTGCCAGGAGGATGACAAATTCCTCTCATGACCATGCGAATGACAAGCCGTTGCCCATTACCATTACCTGTAAAGCCCGCTATAATGCGGGTTTTTTATGAGTCTATTTTTTAGGAGTTAAGTTTGGCTGCCAATTCCGAACAGCGGGTTCTTTCCGGCATGCGTCCCACGGGCAAATTGCACCTGGGTCATTATCACGGCGTACTGAAAAACTGGGTAAAACTACAGCACGAGTATGAGTGCTTCTTTTTTATCGCCGACTGGCATGCTTTGACCACGCACTACGAAGATCCACACATCATCGAAGAAAGTGTTTGGGATATGGTCATTGATTGGCTGGCGGCGGGTGTGAATCCGGGTTCGGCAACCTGCTTTATCCAGTCACGCGTGCCAGAGCATGCTGAACTGCATTTGCTGCTGTCGATGATGACACCATTGCCTTGGCTGGAGCGTGTGCCGAGTTTTAAGGATCAACAGGAAAAACTGCGTGAGCGTGATTTAGCGACCTATGGCTTTCTTGGTTATCCATTGCTGCAAAGTGCGGATATTTTGATGTACTCGGCGGGTCATGTGCCGGTAGGAGCCGATCAGGTGTCTCACGTTGAGCTGACCCGTGAAGTGGCGCGTCGCTTTAATCATCTTTATGGCCGCGACCCTGGTTTTGAGGAACAGGCGTTGGTGGCAATGAAGAAAATGGGTAAAAAAGCGGCCAAGATTTATCAGCAGTTAAAAAATCAGTTTCAGGAGCAGGGCGATCAAGAGGCGTTGAATCGTGCGCGTGCACTGATTAATGAACAGCAGAATATCTCCATTAATGAGCGTGAGCGTTTAGTAGGCTTTTTGGAAGGTGGTGGCAAGGTGATTCTACCTGAGCCGCAGGCGCTGTTAACGCCAGAGTCAAAAATGCCGGGATTGGATGGACAGAAAATGTCGAAATCCTACGGCAATACCATTGCCTTGCGTGAAGAACCTGAAGTCGTGGAACAGAAGATTCGCACCATGCAGACTGACCCGGCGCGTATCCGTTTGACGGATCCCGGTGACCCGGGCAAATGTCCGGTTTGGCAGTTGCATGAAGTGTATTCCGATAGTCAAACCTGTGAGTGGGTTCAGGAAGGCTGCCGTAGTGCTGGTATCGGTTGCCTGGAGTGTAAAAAACCTGTCATCGACGCGGTGATTGAGGAGCTTAAACCCATTCGCCAACGTGCCCAGGAGTATGAAAATAATCCTGAACTGGTGCGTGGTATTATCGCTGAAGGTAATGAAGCTGCACGTAATGAAGCCCGTGAAACTCTGGAACGGGTCAGAGAAGTGATGGGCTTACAGTACCGCTAAACAGGTGGTTGAAGGTTGCCCGAGACAGCTGTATTGGACATGTTTTTGGCAACCAGTAGGCAATACTGGCAGGAGAGCCGATGAAGGAATCGTCTGATAATCAATCCGATAGTCGCTCTCTGTCAGGCGGCGCTAGCTCTGTTCAGGAGCAGCCAGCACAATCAGAAATGCCCTTTGCAATGGTCGAAGGGCAGCCTTACACACAAATTCCCCAAGACCTTTATATCCCTCCCGATGCGCTGGAAGTGTTTCTCGAAGCCTTTGAGGGACCGCTTGATTTACTGCTGTATTTAATCAAGCGCCAAAACCTCGATGTACTGAATATTGACGTTTCGAAAATTACCCAGCAGTACATGGAGTACATCGGCTTGATGAAAACCATGCGCTGGGAGTTAGCAGCCGAATATCTGGTGATGGCCGCCATGTTGGCGGAGATTAAGTCCCGCTCTTTATTGCCACGCTATAGCGAGGATGAGCAGGATGAAAGTGATCCGCGTACAGAGCTGATTCGTCGCTTACAGGAGTACGAGCGTTACAAACAGGCGGCTGAAGAGATTGATGAGCTGCCACGCCTTAATCGTGATCTGTATGTGGCCAGCGCGGAAGCACCTGACTTTGAACATAGCAAGCCGTTGGCGGATGTTACGTTGCGCGAAATGCTGACAGCTCTGGCACAGGTGCTGGCGCGGGCGGATATGTTTCAGCAGCATGAAATTGAGCGTGAAAAACTCTCTACCCGCGAGAAGATGGCCCACATTCTCAATCGTTTACAGAATAGCCAGCAGTTTGTGCCTTTTATCTCATTGTTTGATCCTGAAGAGGGGCGGCAGGGGGTGATCGTTACCTTTCTGGCAATGATGGAATTGATCAAGGAGTCGTTGGTGGATATTGTACAAAACGAACTGTTTGGACCTATTCACCTGAAGGCGCGTACCGGGAGTTGATGGAAGCATGACGGATAATAGCCTTGCCCAGCTTAAACGTATTCTTGAGGGTGCGTTGTTGGCCGCCGGTGAGCCGTTGTCGCTGGATCGTCTGGCGCAGCTGTTTCCAGAAGGCAAAGCCCCGGCTAACAGCGAGCTGCGGTCGGCCTTAAAGGCGATTCAAGTTGATTTTGCTGGCCGCGGTTTTGAGCTCAAAGAGGTTGCCAGCGGTTGGCGGTTTCAGGTTTGCGAAGATTTAAGTGGCTGGGTGAGCCGTCTTTGGGAGGAAAAGCCAGCGCGCTATTCGCGTGCGTTGCTTGAAACACTGTCGCTGATTGCCTATCGCCAGCCGGTTACGCGAGGTGAAATAGAGGAAGTGCGTGGCGTCAGTGTGAGCTCTAATATTATTCGAACGTTGCTGGAGCGTGAGTGGGTAAGGGTGGTGGGGCACCGAGATGTGCCGGGACGTCCTGCGATGTATGCCACTACAAAAGCATTCCTCGATTATTTTAATTTAAAAACATTAGATGACTTGCCTGCACTGACTGAAATCCGAGATCTTGATAAAATCAATGCCGAGCTGGATCTGGATGGTCAGGGGGATCCGTTAGAGAAACCGCCCAATGCGATGGAAGAGCTTGAACAGGAAACAGTGAGCCAGACCAATATTGACGAGCAATTTGAAGATGAGGGAGATACGTTGTCTTCTAACGCTAATAGCCAGCCATTGCACTGAGGCTAAAACGAGGCGTTAAAACTTGATTCATGTCGTTATGAAATCAGTTATGATGCACCAATAATCTAGTAAATAAGTCAGGATTAATAGATGGGCAATATTTTTCGACAAATGATTCAGCATGATGCCGCTGGTGGTGTGCTGTTAATCTGTGCCGCTGCTGTTGCTTTATTGTTGGCAAATTCACCTGCCAACGTATTTTATCAATATGTGTTGGCAGTCCCCGTCACGGTTGCCATTGGCGGGTTTGAAATCGCTAAACCATTATTGTTATGGGTGAATGACGGCCTGATGGCCATTTTTTTCCTAATGGTCGGGTTGGAAATTAAGCGTGAGATTCTCGATGGGCACCTGTCCTCACTGCCTCAGGTGGTTTTGCCTGGCCTGGGAGCGTTGGCCGGTATTGTCGGTCCGGCGTTGATTTATTACGCATTTACCTACGATGACCCGATTGCCGTTGATGGTTGGGCTATTCCCTCAGCAACTGATATTGCCTTTGCGCTGGGTGTGTTCTGCCTGTTTGGTAAGCACCTGCCATTGTCTTTGAAGCTGTTTCTGTTATCGGTGGCGATTTTTGATGATATTGGTGCCATCGTTATTATTGCGTTGTTTTATTCTCAAGAGCTATCGACCTTATCGTTAGTGGTTGCCGCCAGTGGCTTGGTGGCGCTGTTTGCTTTAAATCGGTTAGGTGCAAACAGTCTGACACCCTATTTACTGGTAGGCCTTGTGGTATGGGCAGCGGTATTGAAGTCGGGTGTGCACGCCACACTGGCAGGTTTTGTTATCGCCTGGTTCATCCCGCTTAGGCGCGAAAATGTGGACGGTAAACCTATGTTGCCGACCCTTGAGCATGCTCTTGAGCCCTGGGTGGCGTTTATGATCTTACCGATATTTGCCTTTGCGAATGCCGGGGTGTCACTGATAGGTTTAAGCATGGAAAGCCTCTTTAGCCCAATGACGTTAGGTATTGCGCTGGGCTTGTTTGTGGGTAAACAGGTCGGTGTTTTTGGCATCTGTTGGCTGGCGATTAAAACGGGCTTGGCAAAAATACCGGAAGGCTCAAACTGGACGCAGCTCTATGGTGTCAGCCTGTTGTGTGGTATCGGTTTTACCATGAGTCTGTTTATTGGCTCGTTAGCGTTTGAAGAACAGGGTTTGGCTTATCAGGCGAGTGTTAAGGCAGGGGTGTTGATTGGCTCAATTATGTCTGCGTTACTGGGTGGTTTTGTGATTTCCCGTACCACCTCTCATAAAACCTCCGAAGAGGTGAAAGATGATAAGGTTTCCAATGTTAACTACTCTTAAATCATTTGCAGCGGCTACCTTATTACTGGCTGGTGCTGCCCAAGCTGCGCATAATCCGGATGAGCCTTCTTTGACTCAGTCAGCCGATGCCGTCTGTTTGCTGAGTGAGAAGGGTGTTTTACAGCTGAATAAGCAGAACTGCCGAATTTACATTAATGGCTTTTTAGATGGCGCGGTATTAACAGACAGTGTGATTATTAACAGGGTGAGAGATCGTTCCGAGTTTTTTGAGCGCGCCTATGCAACACGGGTTGGGGTGGCCAAGGGGCCGTTACCTGCCACCTATTTCGCTGATTTTTGTATTGCACCGGATATCTCCCGGCAGCAGATAGTCGATACTGTTATGAAACGATTGGAGCAGAATAAACATCCAGGTAAGGATGAGCGGACAGCGGTTTATTCCGCTATCAAAAGTTCGTACCCCTGTGATGTAAAATAGCGTTGAAGAATTAAATTTTTTAAAATTGAGGGAGTGTTGAGGTGGATATCAAACATTTACTGATCGCTATCGCACCCGACCAGCAGACTGGTGATGAAATATCGTTGGTCTTGAGTCTGGCTGAAGCTAAGCGCCTACAGGTGACCTTTGTCAGCGTGGTTGCTGAATTGCCTGATCTGCCAGCCATGGATGATGACCCGACGTCAGCAGAGCAGGTGCTGGAAACAGTACTTAACTCAAGGCAAGATAAACTCAATGAGTTGATCGCTCAGCAGTCAAAACATTACCCGAATATTGATTTTCATAGTGCGGTGGTTGCGGGAATCAGCTACGTGAAAATTATCGAGCTTGCCAACCAGCTGCAGGCTGACATGATCGTGATTAATGCTAATGATGGGGGTAAGCGTTATGCCTCTCAGTTTGGCAGCACCACACGGCATCTTATGCGCAAGTCCAATGTGCCGGTTTGGACAACTCCCAGAAATAACGTCAGCGCACTTAAATCGATCGTAGCCGCGGTTGATGTCAGTGATCACCATGAAGAGGGGCAGGCGTTTAATCGTGCTATTGTGAATCGTGCCTTGCAAATATCCCGCCTCAGCGGAGCGCCACTCAGTATTGTTTATGCCTGGAGAAATTACGCTAAAACTTATCTCGGTGGCTGGAATAACGGTAATAAATTGACGTCTGCCATTTGGGTGCATGAACAAAAAGAAAAACATCAGCAAAACCTGGAAGCGTTGATTAGTGAGCTACAGGAAAGTGGTGATCAAATTTCCATCGAGTTGGTTGAAGGGCCTCCGGAGCAGGCATTGCCGCCCTTTATTAATAGCAAGTCGGCTGATCTATTGGTGATAGGCACGATTTGTCGGACCGGCATCGCTGGTATGTTTATCGGCAATACTGCCGAGAGCGTGCTGGATGCCGTTGATTGTTCGGTGCTGACGTTGAAACCAGAGGGGTTTGTTTCCCCCGTCTTAGAGCGCTCCTAGCAGAGCGATTAACTCCAGGTATTTTTTATGAAATATGACAAGGACGATAAGTTAATCGCCGGTGTCTATAAGATGGTCGGTTACTCGGTAAGGGTACTGGCAGTATTAATGTTATTTGTCATTTTGATGGGGGTTGTCGATGTAGGTTGGACACTTTACCAAAAGCTGCTGGCCCCACCGCGCTTTATTCTTACCATATCTGATATGCTGGCAACCTTTGGCGCTTTCATGGCGGTACTGATTGCCATTGAGATTCTGATTAATATCACGATTTATCTCAATGAGAAGGTCATTCACGTCAAAATTGTTATGGCGACGGCGCTAATGGCCATTGCCCGAAAAGTTATTATTCTTGATTTTGATACCATCGAGCCTAGCTATGTCTATGGCATTGCCGCGGTGACGATTGCCATGAGTGCCGGCTATTGGTTGGTGCATAAAACCCCCAAGGGCAGCGAGGATGACTGAGCGCTGTAGTGATATATGTTTGCTGAATTAAGTACTAATTTTCTTCAAAATTTGGTGTTCTTTTTTGCTGCCATTGATCCGATTGGCACAATCCCCATATTTATTGTTGCCACTCAGCATATGGCGAAACGTGAACGAATGCAGGTGGCGTGGCGTTCGATATTGATTGCTACCGCGATTCTGGTCTTTTTTGTTGTCGCCGGTGAATTGGTACTGACTAGCATCGAAATTCCGCTGGCGGCGTTTCAAGTTGCCGGAGGCTTGATACTTTTCCTCTTCTCCCTGACGATGATTTTTGGTGACAGTAAACCGGAAACCGAATTGAAGTCTCTAAAGGAGCACTACCGAACCGCCGTTTTTCCATTAGCTGTACCCTCTATTGCTAGTCCGGCAGCGATGTTATCGGCGGTGATGCTAACTGAAAATGGGCGTTTTAATTTAGCTGAACAAGTCATGACCACCTTTAGTATGTTGGTCATCCTGTTAGTCACACTGGTGCTGATGCTGTTATCGAGTTATTTTTACCGTTTTATAGGTGAAAATGGCTCGGCGGTGATTAGTCGAGTGATGGGTATGTTGCTGGCATCGTTAGCGGTGACTCATGTTTTACAGGGTATCAGTGATTACTTCTTGGCAGGATGACGCCCCTTTAATTGCGGACAGCCCCAATGAGTTGTTGTTGGAGCTTTGGGTATCGCGCATTGCTGGATAGCCAAATTGACAGGAAGTGGTTGGTAAATTCAGGCTTTTCAATACTGCCAATTGCCTCGCCATTAAAGTAAAAGTCGCTGGCTAGATTGTTATCAACCCGCAGGGTGAGCACATCGTCTTTTTTTACGTCAGGCCACATGGTGAGCAGCTGCTTTAACCACTGTTCGCTGGAGCGCTGTTTGTAAACCCTTAGCATTTGCCACTCTTCACGCGTACTTTCTACCAGCTGTTGTGAGGTAATCTTTCGCTGGTAGGTGATTTCCAGTGTTAATCCTGGCTCGATACCCTGATAGCGCCCGCTTCGGTTATACAGGCGGCTGTCGTAGATTGCCCAGAATAATTTGCTGAGTCGCGCCTCGCCCACCAGTTGAAGATCGTTGACTAACTGTTCGCTATTCGCTTTCGCTGACGCAGCAATAAAAATAAATAAGATGAAGGTAATAACCAGGCTGAATTGAGCAACGTTTGCTTTAAGTTTGTACATGGAACAAACCCTTAGCCTGTTGAATCATGTAAATGATGACGGGCAGCATCACCGCCCAGATAATTGATAAAAAGACCAGAGCCTCAAGATACCCCACACCAAAGGTGACGGCGCCCAGACGCTCACCCATGGCGTAACTAAAGGGAAATCCGATGGCTCCGGCCAAAACCGATGCTGTCCTGGATTTAGCTAGAAATGCCAGTGACAGTGGCAAGGTGCTGACAAAGGCTAACCACAACAGCATTAGCCAGAATGGAATTGGCCAGCCAGCACTACTGAAATTGAAAACCCCTAACATTGTTAATAAAGCATCTACGCCGATACCCAATGTGGCAGCCAGCATCAGCTGGCTGAGCGTCACGGCGTGGGCGTTTAACAACGCAATTAAATAGGCCAATATGACGGGTGCTGTCAGCCATAACCACTGATTACCACCAGCCACGCAGCCCAGCCAAAAAAAGTCGAACAACACAAAGTTGAGCCATTTTGAACGCATGAATTTGTTCATGTTTGCTCGCCTTTAATCACCTTGATCGCGATTTTCTAGCGCGATTTCTCTGCCAACAGTTGTACAGTGCTGATACGACGCTCCAAAAACCCACCTTCGCAGTAAGCCAGATAAAAAAGCCACAGCCGTGAAAAACGTTCGTCGTAACCGAGTTTTTGCAGATCCTGTTGGTGGGCCAAAAAGTTATCCCGCCAACAGGCCAGGGTGCGTGCGTAATCCTGACCAATATCGAATACATCACGAATCACCAAGGAACTGTGTTTGTTAAAGAGTTGGCTGAGTACGGTAATGCTGGGTAGAAAACCGCCAGGGAAAATGTGTTTTTGGATAAAATCTTCGCCAGCGGCATAACTTTTATAGCGTTGATCGGCAATGGTGATCGCCTGCATCATTAGCTTGCCAGCGGGTTTAAGAAGGTGATTTACCTGTTTGAAAAAAGTGGGTAAATATTTTTCTCCAACGGCTTCAATCATTTCCACTGAAACGATTTTGTCGTAGTGACCCTGTAATTCACGGTAATCACGGTTTAGCAGCTGGATTTGATCCGATAAGCCAGCCTCATCAATCTTTGCTTTGGCGTAATTATACTGAGCATCAGAAATCGTCGTTGTTGTGACCTGGCAACCATAATGCTGGGCAGCGTAGATAGCCAAACCTCCCCAGCCAGAGCCAATCTCTAATAAATGATCACTTTCGGTTAATTCCAGCTGTTCACAGAGGCGTTGTAGTTTGTTGATCTGGGCCTGCGTAAGATCTTCCTGTGGGCTGTTAAACAGCGCCGAGGAGTACTGCATCCGTTCGTCGAGCATTCGCTGATAGAGTTCGTTACCTAAATCATAGTGCGCAAGAATGTTACGTTTGGCCTGCTGACGGCTGTTTTTACGTTGCTGTTTTCGATACAAACTAACGGGCTTTAATAGCCATCCCAGTCGATTTTCCCAACGATCCAGCGTACTGAGGTTGCGGGCAAAAAATTGTACTAATTGGGTGATATCGGGAGAAGACCACCAACCTTCAATAAATGACTCACCGACGGCACAGCTGCCTCCGGTCAGTGCGCGACGGTAGAAGCGTGTATCAGCGATGTTTATTTCTGCCTTCAGCTCATGCTCAGGGTTGCCGAAACTGGCAATTTTTTGCCCCTGTTCTTTACAGACCAGATAACCTTGCTGGCTGTCAGCAAGCAACTTAAACAATGTTTTTTTGGCCAGGCTTGCTAAACGGTTGGGCTGAGACTGTTGAAGCGAGGTTAGTTGAGAGTCAAAGCTGTAGGCGCGTTCGTTCATGTTAAATCCTTGGCAAATTCGGTGTTTTACGCTTGGTGTTATTTTTTTGATTCCGGGTGCGTATAAGTCGGTACGCGTTTTATAAATAATTTAAGTGCCTGCCAGTAAATGCCGATGACGATACTGGCCGTTTCAATCGGTCTTTTAATTAATACGCGAGTGAAGTTTTTTTGGTTCAACGGCTGGCGTTTCAATACCATGGTGGCATCAAAAACCTTGCTATCGGTTTGCTGCTGGTGGCTTTCCAGATGCAGTATGGTTTTTTCATTGTCTGCACTGGGAGGGCGGATGTTCCAATGGTAGCGTTGTGCCATGGGGTTAAAGGGCGAAACATGAAAGGCTTTGTCATGCGGCTGAATGTTATCCAGATCGACTAAATAGTAGTGGCGCTGATTCCAAGGGGTATTGCTGACTTCGGCCAGCATGAAGCGGAAATGACCTTCCTGGCGCAGATAATAGAGATTCAGAGGGCTGAAATAGAGCCCGAAGTAGCGTAACTGCCCGAGTAGAAAAACGTCGCCATCGGTGTTGGTTCCCGGTGCGGCTAATTCAGCAATTTTTTGTTTGACGGCGATGGCAACCGGTAGGTGCTCATCGCCAATATAATCCTGTCGCTTAAACCGAGCCCACTGGAAACGGCGTTCGCCAAACTGCTTGAGTTGCTGTTTTAGCTCGTTGAGTTCATCCAGCTTTATCCACATCATCATCAGCGAGTATTTGAACTCATGATGACGCGGTGTGAACCGGCGATGACGGACAAAGCCTTGATAGATGGCGCTTTCAAAAGGCGGGTTATCGGACAGCATGTTCATAGCTCTAGACCGAAGCGTTTGCAGACGTCGAGAGCGCTACGCACTCCGTCTTCGTGAAAACCGTTGTACCAGTAAGCACCGCAAAAATGGATATTGTGAGTGCCGCAAATTTCATGTCGCCGTTGTTGGGAGGCGACTGTGTCAGCGTCAAATACCGGATGGGCATACTGAAAGCGTTGAATGACTTTGTTGCCGGCAATCTTGTCACCTGCATTGAGTGACACTAACAGCGGTTTACTGCTGGTGATATTCTGCAGAATATTCATCGAATAGGTGACGCAGGGCAGCGCCTCGTCATCAGCCTGTCGGGCCAGAAAATTCCAGCTCGCCCAGGCTGCTTTACGGGATGGCATCAGCCCTGCGTCATAATGCAGCACGACATCATTTTGTTGATACTTAAGGCCACCGAGTACCTGCTGCTCGGCAACCGTTGGTTCGCCCAGCAGTTTGAGTGCCTGGTCGCTGTGACAGGCCATGATCACCTGGTCAAAGGTTTCTGTGTTGTTGGCGGTTTGTACGTTAACCTGTCCGCTGCCAAGTCGTTTAACCGAAAGGACGGGACAGTTAAGGCGGATGTGATCGGCCAGTGGTGCGGTTAAGGCTGGAATATAAGCATGTGATCCGCCTTTGAGTACATACCACTGTGGTCGGCCACTGACATCCAGCAGACCGTGGTTTTGAAAGAAACGCAGTAATAGTTTGAGTGGAAATTGCCCTGCCTGTTTGACGCTGCAGGACCAGATCGCAGCCACCATGGGTAACAGGTAGTTATCACGAAACAGGTCACTTAACCCCATCGAATTAAGGTACTGATCCAATGTGCCATCGGTATTTTTTTCGCTAGCCAGCAAGGTTTTGGCCTCTTTATTGAAGCGCAGTATGTCGCTCAAAAGGGCGTAAAAAGAAGGTCGAAACAGATTGCGCTTTTGAGCAAAAAGGGTGGTGAGGCTATGACCGTTATATTCCAGGTTGAGCTGGGGGTTATTGACGCTGAAGCTCATTTCCGTTTCCTGCAGCTGAACACCAATTTGTTTCATTAGCTTTAGGAAGTTTGGATAATTACGGTCATTGCAGACAATAAAGCCGGTGTCGACAAAGTGGGTCTTGCCATCCATATCAACGGGGACGGTGTGGGTATGGCCGCCAATATAATCATTGGCCTCAAACAGCGTCACTTGATGTTTTTGGCTGAGAAGATAGGCGCAGGTTAGACCTGAGATACCGCTGCCGATAACGGCAATGTTTTGTTTCTTTAGGTGGGGCGCTGATGTTGTCATGTTTTTATTTTATTAGGTGTGAGTTAGTGCCTTGATACCAGACCGCTAATAATTGGACGTTGAAGGCTAAAGGGCAGCTTGCTTAACAGTTTTAAAATACCTGTAAACCGACGGGGGAAATGAATTTCAGCTTTGCCCTTTGCAAGGCCGCTGATGATGTAGTCTGCTGCTTTATCGGCATTAATGCGCATCGGCATGGGAAAATCATTTTGATCGGTGAGGGGCGTTTTTACAAAGCCCGGGCAAACCAGGCTGACCTGAATGTCATATGGTTTCAGCGTGATCATCAGTGTTTTTGCCAGATATTCAATGGCTGCCTTTGAGGCACCATAGGCTTCAGCACGTGGCAGGGGCAAATAGCTTGCGCTGCTACCCACTAATGCCAAACGGCCATTGGGTTTAATTTTTGGAATGACGGCTTCCAGGCAGTTGGCGACGCCTTGAACATTGGTGGTTAGCACTCGTTGATAAGACTGGGCATCGAATTCAGGCATGTCCAGATATTCACAGGTGCCAGCGTTTAGAATAGCCAAGTCCAAGTCGTGTATTTCTGCCAGTTGCAGCTGAACGGCCTCATAATCGGTAATATCGAAACAGTAAGTTGTTACCTGCTTGCCGTATTTATTACGCAGCTTTTGTAGCGCTTCTTCATTACGACCACAGCAAATAACCTGATTATGTTGCGCCAGATATTTTTCGGCTAGCTGCTTGCCGATGCCAGACGTGGCACCGGTAATTAAAATGTTCATGAGGAAAGCCCTTTTTTAATCCTTCTGATCAAGCGGCCTAAAATGGGTAGGTTTTCGTAAAGCATGCTGCCAAGGTCAAAATAGTCGCGGTGGTAGTAGACTTGGTGATGACGCACTTTGAGCAGGCTGGCCCCCTCAACAAATATTTTTTGACCCCCTTTGAGGCTTTTATGTTGCAGAGTCATGGTCCAGCATAAAAAAAGTTTGTCGCCTTGGCATAGGCTGTTGTGAAACCTAAATTGACAGCTCTCGACGTTATCAAAAAGCTTTTCAAAATAATCTGTTAGTGCGCTGATACCTTGAATGGCGTGTGCCGGGTCTTCAAAATAAACGTCTTTGGTATATAGGGTTGTCAGGCCATCGAGTGAATTTTTGCCAAGGTTTTCATACACATCAATGACCTTTTCGAGGATCTCTGGGTTACTGCTGGTATTCTTTGAGTGGCTTATAGGGGTCACATTATTGGCCGCTTTGTTAGTGTCGTTTGGCATGGAAGACTCGATAAAATTGTTGCTTTAAATTACATACGCTTGTTGAAGCGGATCTGGTTCAGCAAATTTTTTTTAAACTGGCTGATCCAAAGGAGAAGTTCGCCCGTTATCCGGGGTATGTATAATTTGTCCAGCCACCCCCATGACGTTACTATGGATGAAAAGTCATCCAAAGGACGCATCATGCCTAAACCTTCTACCAGTTCTCAGTCAGGACAGACTGCACAGGCTGTAGATAGACCTATTGAACCTAGCCCTGACCAGCTTTTGATTAGAGTTGGTAACAGTGGTGACCGGCAAGCGTTTAATCAGCTTTTTAAATTGCTGTCAGGTAAAGTGTTTGCTCAAGGTATGAAAATTTTGCGTAATGAGCAGCTGGCACGTGACTTGGTTCAGGAAGCGATGTTGGCGGTATGGCAAAAAGCGTCACTTTATGATGTTGATAAAGGTTCTGCGCAAAGCTGGATTTTTACACTGGTTCGTAACCGTTGCTTCGATATATTACGTAAGCAGCAGCGTCAACCCAGCTATGTCAGTGCCGATGATATTTGGCCCACCGGTGATTTGCCTGCGACTGATGAGGACCATGATGAGCAGATTGCCGACATTGAGCAAACTGAAATGCAGCAGCTTTACAGCCAGCTACCGGAAGCTCAGCGTGAGGTTGTTATTCAGGTATTCGTGCAGGGCAAAACACACCAGGAAGCGGCAGAATCTTTAGCGATTCCTTTGGGGACGGTTAAATCACGTTTGCGGCTGGCATTGGAAAAACTGAAGAAGCAACTCGTGGCTGAAGATGATCCCAAGGGAGAGCGTTATGATCCCTCAAATTAAATACCATCCCAGCGACGAAATGCTGGCAAAGTTTAATCAAGCTGAACTACCTCCCGGTATTAGTACAGCCATCTCGGCGCATCTCGATTTGTGCAGTTGTTGTCGGAAAAAGTCGGCACAACTGCTTGATCAAGCCTCGGAGCAGTGGCTTCATACCGAGCCGGTTGCAGAGCCGGATTTTGACGACCTGCTTGCTGACATTGTTAGCCAGCCTCAACAGGCTTCAACGTCTAATATCGAGCCAGCGCTATCGCAGCGAGTGCACCTGTTGGAGCATAGTGTTGAGGTGCCTGCAGTGCTGGCCAAGGCGGCCGGTGAGTCATTACGTTGGAATAAACTGCCGGGTGGTATTAATCTCGCCAGTTTGGCTTTGGACAGAAAAGCCCAGTGTGATTTCCTTTATATGAAGCCGGGAAGCCAGATTCCACGGCATAAGCATCAGGGTATTGAAATTACACTAGTGCTCGATGGTACGTTTACCGATGACTTGGGCAGTTACCATCCGGGTGACTTTATCGTTCGCAGCGGCGAAGATTCTCATGGTGCCACTAGTGATGATGGCTGCCTGTGCTTTACAGTGCTGGAAAATCCGGTGATTTTTACCTCCGGGCTGGCTCGCATGTTGAACCCCATCAATCGACTGTTGTTCAATCGAGCGGTTAAATAGCGCCTATTGGTGATTAATGCTGCACTATGGGCACAAAATAGCCGCGCACTGACCAGTGCCTGCTTTCTGTAGACTGATTTGTTGCCAGCTATCGCGCAGGTTCTCATTGTTTGGTGTCTGCTCAATGGCACATTGCAGCGCGTTAAGGGCTTCCTGCTGGCATCCCTGTGCCGATAAAGAATAAGCTAAGTTATTCCACAGTTCGTTTTTATCGGCGTTTTCTTGTAGGCCGCTTCTGAAGCTTTGTTCAGCTAATTGATAGTGCTGTTGAGCATAATAATAGTTTCCCAGCGCTAACCAGGGCAGGGCGTTATCTGGCCACTTTTCAGTTGCTGCTTGAAATGCTTGTCGGGCGCTTTCCGGAGATCCGGTGCTGTTTAATTGCTGGGCGGCTTTGATAAAGGTTGTTGGCATGGCGGTGACGGGAATTTTATGGGGTGCCAGAACCACCAGGCCCCAGTAGTCTGCGCGTCGCCAGGTGCGCTCAAAAGTCGTGAGTGGCACAGTATGACGTTTGTCTGTGCCTGACCGTAGTATGAGCTGTTCCGCATCAAGATCGTAGCCAACGACCACCGCGTAATGCCATTGTGGTTTCCAGTTAAAAGCCAGGTTTTGCATCACCAGAACCGGATGGCCGGCGGCAATTTCCTGCAGTATGTCCTCAAGGCTGGCGGTTAATGGGTAAGCCAGTTGTTTGTAGTGGCGAGTGGCGGCAAGCATCTCTAATGCCACGCTGCCCTGTTTACCGGGAATATAAACCTTGTCGATTAATTCATGGGGCTGCGTTTGCTGATTTTGGAAATTTAGAACGGTGGCCAGTGCGGCGGGTCCACATTGGTATTTTTCCTGTGGAAAGAAGGGCACCTTGGTAATTTCGGCGCGTATGGGCAGCGTGCTTTTTTCTTGTAGCAAATTATTGCTCATTGGTGTTGATGAGCAGGCAGAAATGATTAACGTTAAACACAAAAGGCCTGCCATATGGCAAGCCTTTTGAAAGGGTGATGCGGCGGTCACGTTAATGTGAATAGCCTATATCGGATCAACAAAATTAAAGACGTCGGTTGCACCTAACGCGTCGGTAATAATGAAAACAATGAAGAGCGTTAGTAAAACACCAACCACACCTTCTCCTGCCGGCGCGTGTTGCAGGTTCTCATTAAGCTGGGCAATTTCAGCATCGGTCATGTTAGCGATTCTGTCAGCGGCGGCATTGGCGTCAACGCCCATTTGTGTCAGCTGGTCCCGCAAGTTTTCTTGCGCAAACAAATCAATCATTTCTGCTCGATCCATTTGCAACTGCTGGCTTTGAATGGCGCTATCGGTGGTTACCAAAGCGGCCTGCGCAACTTGAACTTGAAAAAATCCCATCATCATAACCAGTAGCAGGGCTGTGGTGCGTTGTAGCTTCTTCATGACTTTTCCTCAATCTTAATTGTTGTGGTTGTTTTGACAGTCATTACGAAATTAGTTCGCAATGCCTAGAGACTAACCAAATTTATAAAGTGAGATAAATTTGAAGGTTTTGCTCGGTAAATGAGCGGCATGAAAAAGGCCGGTAAAGTAACCGGCCTTCTTGGGACGTGCTTTGTGCTATTAGCTTAATCAGCTGTGTGTTTTGATATTAGCCTTTACCACGAGTTTTGATGTTGCTGGGGTGAGCGTTTTTTTCAATGAAGTCGATAATCAACCCGGCGACATCTTTGTTTGTTGCTTTTTCAATGCCCTGTAGACCCGGCGATGAGTTTACCTCCATCACCAGCGGGCCACGCTCGGAGCGTAGTAAATCCACCCCGCAGACATTAAGCCCCATAACCTTAGCGGCATTGACGGCTGTGCGGCGTTCTGCTGGTGTGATACGAACCAGTTTAGCACTGCCGCCACGGTGGATGTTGGAACGGAATTCACCTTCGGGTGCCTGGCGTTGCATGGCTGCGATGACCTTTCCGCCGACGACGAAACAGCGAATATCAGCGCCGCCCGCTTCTTTAATAAACTCCTGTACCAGAATGTTGGTTTTTAGACCCATAAAGGCTTGGATGACGCTTTCGGCGGCCTTTCTGGTTTCTGCCAAAACGACGCCGATACCCTGTGTACCTTCCAGTAGTTTGATTACACAGGGCGCGCCACCGACTTCACGAATGAGACCGTGAATATCATCCGGCGAGTGGGCAAAGGCCGTAGCGGGGATACCGACTCCACGGCGTGACAACAGTTGCAGTGAACGCAGTTTGTCACGCGAACGAGAGATGGCTACGGACTCGTTAACGCAGTATACGTTCATCATTTCAAACTGGCGTACCACAGCTGTGCCGTAGAAAGTGACTGAGGCGCCAATACGCGGAATCACGGCGTCGAAATGGTTTGGATCGAACTCTTCATCTTTGTAATGCAGACTGGGTTTGTCCGAGGTAATGTCCATAAAACACTTCAGATGATCGAGTACTCTGACAGTGTGTCCTCTGGCTTCAGCGGCTTCGACTAGGCGTTTGGTGGAGTACAGTGATTTGTTTCGCGAAAGAATAGCGATATTCATAAAGGACCTTTTGTAGATTTGTGACCTGGATAGAGGTCTTTTTCGTCATAGTCGCCCGTAGTATGCGATAAGCTGGGATCAACTACAAAACGCTGCGACAGCGATTGTCGGCCAATGAGCATGCGATAGCCCATTTCATCCCGGTTGCTGAGGGTGATCTCTGTCAGGAATTTGTGAGCACCCATAATTAGCGTGGTTTTGATGACATAACGCGTTTCCGTGGTGCCATTGGAACTGGTCACCGCGCGCTGGTCAACCACCTGCGCCCGGCACTCTATTTCAGGATGACGATGGCGTTGAACCGGGTGTACAAAAAATTTCACCCAATTTTCACCGTTATGGGTAAAGGGGGTGACTTTGTAAGCGTGCAGTGATGATGTTTTTGCGCCGGTATCAATTTTGGCATTGATGCCTGGTAAATTGAGGTCTGGCAGGCTGCACCACTCACGCCAACCAATGATAAGTTTGGATTTTTTAGGTAGTGTTCCTATGGTCATAGTGTATTCGTCAGCAGGGTAAGAATTTTCGCTAAAATACCCTGCAATTGGTTTTTTGCATAGTTTTTAATGACAAGGCAGGGGCGTTTACAGCTTTTAGAGGTTGTAAAACCCCACGAGGTAAAACGGCAGGCAAGAAAAAGGGCCGGATAAAGGTATCACCGGCCCTTTTTAGCAGCTCTTCTAAGAGCACCCTAATTTAGCCGCTAACGAATGCGGCTTAGAGTTAGTTTAACTTAGCGTCTGCCTCGGCAATGATTGCCTCTTTGTCGAACTCGGCGCCCATCTTCTGCATTGCTGTGGCAAAGCGTCCGATGATGTCGAGAATGGCTTCTTTAGTCAGCTGGTTGAGGATGCCAATACGCACCTGTACCGGCTCGGATAGTGTCGGCCAGATACCGAAACCTTCAGCACGGCAGCCACCAACCAGCTCTTTCTCACGACCAGCCAGATCACCAGGTAAATTGAGCACAACCAGAGAGGTCATGTTTGAGGTGACTTCGCAGCCCATGGCCTGCACTGCTTCACGTAGCACCTTTTCGCAGGCAGCGTAATCTGCGGCCTTCTGTGCACGACCGTGGTCAAGCAGCAGGCGCAGCGCTTCGTGGAAAGAGGCAACAGCGTAACCCGAGTGAGTGCGGTGATAAGTACCTGCATCAACATCTTTGCCATCCAGAATACCCCAGTGGCGGGCTTCCAGAATTGGGTTGTGAACGAAGCTATAGCAGCCGCGAGTTTTAACCAGTTCAATCGCCTTGTCGGTGAAGCTCACCGGTGCATAAGTTAAAGGCAGCGCTAGAATGCCTTTCTGAGGACAGGAAGCCCAAATGCCGACACCTGGATAATCATCGATATTGAAGTTTTCGATACCCAGGCTGGATACGGCATCAACGATGCCGATGGCGTCGTGTTTCAGACAGGCATCGTTGAAGCCCTGAATGTCATTGATACGGCCAGAACCGGTTTCCCAATGAGCCATGAAGGCCCACATTGGCTTATGCTCAGCCAGCGCTGCTTCGACGATTTCGCCAGTCACCGATTCACCATGAGGAACGTTAACAGTGATAACGTTAGCAGGCTGAGGGTCTAGCGGGTTAGCGGCCAGATCAGCAGGCGTAGACGCTTTCATACGAATAGACAGTCCATCGATGCCAGAAAAGGTGCCGTTTACAAAAACAACCACTTTATCACCGGGTAGAATTGCGCCGTGCGCACAATCCAGAGCGCTCCAGCCCGTACCGCCTACACCAAATGTGTAGGTGTTTTTAGTGCCGAATACCTCGCGCAGCATTTTTTTGCATTCAACCATACCGCGTAGCACATCTGCCTGCATGTGGTCAGCGACACCTGCGCTGGCGAAAGCTTCAAGAACACGTGGGTCGGTGTTGCCTGGCCCTGGACCAGCGGCGAGCGTGTCAGGGATTACTAACTTATCGAACATAGGTTGTTACTCCAAAAATACATCTATCAATAAAAGATCAAAGGGATTCGGTTGTTAATAGCCGGATAGTGAACCTGCCAAGAGGCTGCTAGCCAAACAGGTTCGGTGATGCAGATCGCTATTCTAGATCAACCGTGTGGTGCTGCTATCCGTATTTGTACGAGGGATATTCGCCAATGGTTTAGTTGATGAGCAATTAATAGGTTGGCTAGATGACAGGTTGCTGTGCCGCCCGGCTTAGGCCTTTTGAGGCGGGAGAGCTAAGCCGGGGTGAGTTTTGTGGAGGGAATTAGCGGTCCAGTCGCGGTAAATCGATTGGTGGCGGCTCTGAGTGGGTTGTTCCGGCTGCCGGTTGTTGTCTGGGGTTAATAAATAAGCTTTTGAGGCCGCGGCCCGCTTTTTTTAGACCACGCCAGATTTTTGGCAGCAGCCATACTAACAATAGAATAAAAAGCACTAGCAACAGCAGGAATAACCAGGGGTTTTGCACCGCCGTCCATAGCCCTAGAATAACCACGATATCTTCGGTGATGGAGGCGGCCCAATTGCTCATGGGCTCCGGGGAGGTGTTTATGAGCATACGGCTGCCCGTTTTTGTGACATGGGTGGTGGTGGCCATGCCGCCCCCCACGATTGCCGCTGCTAGCTCAACACCAGCACCGGCATCGCCGACCATGCCAGCTGCCAGCACGGCACCGGCGGGGATACGAATAAAGGTGTGAATACTATCCCAGATGCTATCCACGCCGGGTATTTTATCGGCGGTAAATTCCACCATATACATCAAGCCAGCAGCGGCGATGACCATAGGGTTAGTCAGCACATTCAGTTCTTCAGGCAGAACCATGTTGCCAGTCATACCAAGAATGCCGAGCGTGGCAAGGGTGGCGTAGAGGTTGATGCCGCTGGCCCAACCGACTCCCATGGTGAGGGCAATCAGAGCGACAATTTGATCAAGTTGTTCCATGCGGTACTGTCCTATATGATGCCGTTAAAATGAGCGGCTAAGGCTATGCTAATGCAAATAGACAATAAAACCAAAACGGGCTTTTTAGGTTATTCAAAGCCTGGTGTTGGTTGTCGATTAATCTTGATAGCTGTGTGTTTGATGCTGTTTTCTGCGTGCAGTTCAAATAGTTATCAGCTCAAGAACGTGGTTAAATCCGACACTGACCTGGTGGCGGACATGCATATTCGCCGGATTAATACGCTGGTTGACCGATTGGTCGTCAAGCTTTACAAGCGTAACCCGCGTGAACTCGCCAAAGCTCCCGGTCAGACGGTGGGTAAACGTATTCAGCAGATGGCTGACTTCCCTGCGGCTCTGCATTATTGGGAGCTGGGCGGAAAAGGCAGTATTGACGCCATGCTGTTGGCCTTTGATGAGCAATACCAGGGTGACCGGGTCTTTGCTCTGGGCGTTGGTTTGCGTGGCATGCTGTATAAGGCCTACAGTGAAAAGCAGGAGATGTTCCTGCTTGATAAGCTGGATCCGCAGAAGCTCTATAATAGCGCACGCAATATTGAAATTGTCGCCTGGCGACTGGCTCATAAGCGTGACTCGTCAGGCCAGCTGCTGTTGTTGAGCAATAGTACTAATGGCACGATTAACCTGAGTTTTGAACGATTGTTCGGCAAAATGATCGCCAATCAGGATATGATGTCGGCCATTATTGCCGGACGCTCAAACCGCACGATTAATAAAATTTTCCATAGCATCGCGCAGGCGATGTTCCTGCCTGTTTAACAAGGTTTCTTAATGCTCAGCGATAAACAAAAGTCGGCGATTCAGTCGGCTTACAAAACCCTGATCAAAAATCAGGGCTACCGGCCGCGTTATGGTCAGCGCCTGATGATCGCCGAAATCGCTAAAACCTTGGGCGGTATTCTGACCGATGCTAAAGGTTTGCGACTTGGCGAGTCGCATATCTGTGTGGTTGAAGCGGGCACGGGTACCGGTAAAACGGTTGCCTACATGATGGCATCGTTGCCCATGGCGCTCGAAAAAAACAAGAAACTTGTGGTCTCTACCGCGACGATCATGCTGCAGGAGCAGTTGATTCAAAAGGACTTGCCGGATCTATTAAAGCACAGTGGTTTGCCGTTCAGCTATGCCATTGCCAAAGGGCGTGGCCGCTATCTGTGTATGTCTAAATTGGAAACGGCTCTGGCGAATCATGCTGAAATGGCGCCGGGGCAGGCACTGTTTGAAGATGAGCTGGCGCTGCGGCTGGATGAGGAAACGGTATCGCTTTTTGAGGATATGCATAACCAGTTTGAAGAGGGGGAATGGGATGGCGACCGCGATAACTGGTCCGATGTCATTCCTTATCAGCAATGGCAGCGAGTGACCACTGACCACAGCCAGTGCACCAACCGACGTTGTTCGCATTTTGCAGATTGTAGCTATTTTCAGGCCCGGCAGCAGATTAGTGATGCTGATGTGGTGGTTGCTAACCATGATTTGGTGCTGGCAGACTTGGCTCTGGGTGGTGGTGCGCTGTTACCCAAACCCGAAGACACCATCTACGTGTTTGATGAAGCTCATCATTTGCCCGACAAGGCGCTTAATCATTTTAGTGGCCAGTTTCGTCTCTCTGCAGCCAAGCAATGGCTCAAGCAGGTCCCCAAACTGCTGACTCAGATTGCCAGCGAAGTGGGTTATGACGCGGTATTGGGTGAGCAAACTGAAAAATTACCGCCGATTCTTAAGCAGATGGAAGACAATTTTGCCTTTGTTGATGAAATCATCGAAGGCCTTTGGAAGGCGAAAGTCGCCGATAGTGACGAGCGCACCGTGCGGTTCAGTCGTGGCGAGGTGCCGCCGGACCTGCGTATTATTGCCAAGAACCTGACGTTGATGTTTTCCAAACTCAACCATACGCTGAATTTGGTCGGCGATATGCTGCTTGATAAGGCCAAGGAAGAGGGTAGCGATCTGCGCCAGGTTGCTGAACAAAACTACATGCGGCTGTCGATTCCACTGAATCGCAGCGAGTCAGCCATGCACCTATGGCAAAGTTACGCTACGCCCGATGAAGCTGGAGAGATGCCCACGGCTCGCTGGATGAGCCGCATTGAACAGGATAATAATGATATTGAGCTGTGCAGTAGTCCGGTGATGGCGTCACAGATTCTGCAAAGCATGCTGTGGTCAGAATGCTTTGCAGCCATTTTGACCTCGGCCACCCTGTCGGCGCTGAATAATTTTGGTCGTGCTGCTACTCGTATGGGGTTGCCGGAGGCCACGAACTATCATGTTGTGCCGAGTCCCTTTGATTATCAGCAGTGCGCCACCTTTGAGGTGCCAAAAACGGCGCTTGATCCGCGTAATGGCAAAGCATTTGAACAATCCCTCATCGATCAGCTTAATGCTCTGATTGACCCGCAGTCTGCGACACTGGTCATTTTTACCGCTCGTTACCAAATGCTGGCGGTTTACCGGGACCTGGATGAGTCGATTAAACCATTAGTTTTATTGCAGGATGATTATTCCAAACAGGAGTTGGTACGCCGTCACCGTAAACACATTGATGAGGGGCAGGGCAGTGTCATTTTTGGTTTGGGCAGTTTGACCGAAGGCGTGGATTTGCCGGGCGATTATGTCAAGCATGTGATCATTGCCAAGTTACCCTTTGCTGTGCCAGATGACCCCGTTGAAGCGACGCTCACCGAGTGGCTCAAGGAGCAGGGCAAGGATCCGTTTTGGGAGATCAGCGTGCCCGATGCGTCAATCAAATTAAAGCAGGCCTGTGGACGTTTATTGAGAACAGAAAAGGATAGCGGCCGTATCACGCTGTTGGATAATCGAATTTTGACGAAACGTTATGGCAAGCCGATGCTGGATTCTCTTCCCGACTTTAAACGGGTTTTTGGTGAAGGTTGATCTCCCACTTTGGTGGCGTGCTAAAAATCAATCTTCATGGACACTTCCTGCATGTTAATCCGGTAACGGGAATTTTCCGTTTTATAGGTCATGCCCACGCCCTTGTTATTTAAGCCGTAAGCGAAATTTCCGCTCGTCATCATCATACCAATGCCCCATTCTTTGCCGACACGGGTGTGACCAACGTGGATGTTTTCCTTAATAGTCCAGCCTCGCACCTTCATGGTTTTGTCGACTTTTATACGTTTTAACCCAAGTGGTAATTTACGTTTTTTACTTAGAGTTAAATTGCCTAATGCGCCGTGGTGGATATTGCTGGAGACATTGAGGTCATGTTGCATGCCCTGCGGTGGTGGTGCGGTGTAATGGCTGGGTAAGGATAAATTCAGTGTCGTTGGCGTGTAAAAAGGGTCGGCCGAAGAGGTGGTTGCTGACAGAAACAGGCTTAGGCTGGCGTTGATCAATATAGCCTGTTTCAGGCTGTTTATTGCTTTATTTTTTCTGTGCACTTTAATCCTCCCCCTGTCGAAAACGCGGGCAGGTCTTCTTTATTTTTTATTTCTCCCTGATTATGGCATAGCTTGGCTAATGGCTTGATTTTAAAGTGTTATTAACTTAACAATATGCTTTAGAGTTTGACTGTAATATTTTGAATTAAATACTAAAATTTCCTTTAATATACTTTTTCATTAAGGCAGGCTTTAACATGATATTTAGCTATATAAAAAAGCGTAAGTTTGTCGCCAAGGCCCGTAATTAAAGGGAACTACACGTATTTCTGGTGCTCAGAAATGCGATGCGAAATAAGTGGCGATGCATTACACTTTGCAGCACTTGAGGCGGATACCAATGCCCTTATTGCTAATTTAAACCACAGGCTGATGTAAACATTGACGGAAAAAAGTAAGGATAGGGCCGATAAAAAAAAGGCTTCTAAAAAAGCACCGGAGGATGACACTAAGCAGCAGAAAGCTGCGCATTTTTCCAATCATTTGGCCCATGGCCTGAAGGAAGGTGCGCTGATTGGTCTGTTAGCACTATGCGGTTATCTGCTGTTAGCCTTGTTCAGTTATGACCCGATGGATCCCGGCTGGACGTTTACTGGCGCCGATGCATCACAGGTGACAAATGCCGGTGGTCGTGCGGGCGCCTGGTTTGCTGATGTACTGTTATCTTTGTTGGGTTATTTAGCCTATCTTTTTCCTGTCATGCTGGCCTACCGAGCCTGGTTAATTATTCGTGATCGTAGCCGAAGCCAGTTGTTTAGCTGGCCGCTTTTTTCGTTGCATACCGGGGGTTTTATTTCCGTATTGGTGGCGGGCACGGCATTGGCTACGCAGCACTTTAACGGCTATGTGGGGGTACTGCGTGAAACGGCTGGGGGCATTCTTGGGCAGGTTGTTTCCGATATTTTTCTTTCGGCCTTTAACCCAATAGGCAGCACGTTAATTCTACTGGCACTTTTTCTTACCGGGATGACTGTTTTTACGGGCATGTCCTGGTTGCGCTTAATGGATCGATTGGGAGCCGGGGTGCTTTGGCTGATCGCTGCTGTGCTGAGTCTTTATCGACGCCGTCAGCAGCGTCAGGAAGAAAAGAAAGCGTCAGAACAAGTACAGGAAGTTAGAAAGCGTGCCTTTGAAGTAGAAATTAAAAAGGACGTACATCGCGAGCCACCAAAAATAAAAGCTATTCCAAAGCCCAAAGAGACCAGTAAACGTGTTGAAAAGGAGCGGCAGGTGGCGCTCTTTGAGGGTGAGGTTGAAGGTGAGTTACCTGCCATTGCGTTGCTTGATAAGGCTGAGAAAAACGCTGATTTTGGTTATTCCCCTGAAACCTTGGAAGCGATGTCCCGCATGCTGGAGATGAAGCTTAAAGACTTCGGTATCACCGCGGAAGTGGTGGCTGTACAGCCAGGGCCCGTGATCACGCGTTTTGAAATTCAGCCGGCGGCGGGTGTTAAGGTCAGTCGCATTACCAATCTGGTGAAGGACTTGGCGCGCTCGTTGGCGGTCATCAGTGTGCGTGTTGTTGAGGTGATTCCCGGTAAATCGGTGGTGGGCATTGAAATACCCAATGAAGATCGAGAAATCGTGCGCCTCAGTGAAGTGTTATCCAGTAAGGAATATGACGAGTCTAATTCGCCGCTGTGCCTGGCGTTAGGACATGATATCGGTGGTACACCGGTAGTGGCGGATCTCGCCAAAATGCCACACCTGCTGGTAGCGGGTACCACGGGTTCTGGTAAATCGGTGGGTGTCAACGCCATGCTGTTGAGCCTGTTGTTCCGCGCTACGCCGGAAGAAGTGCGCCTGATCATGATTGATCCGAAAATGCTTGAGCTGTCAGTCTACGATGGCATTCCTCACCTGCTGGCCCCCGTGATTACCGACATGAAGGATGCCGCCAATGGCTTGCGTTGGTGCGTAGCCGAGATGGAGCGCCGTTACCGCCTGATGGCGGCTATGGGCGTGCGTAATGTCAGCGGTTATAACCGCAAGGTGAAGGACGCCATTAAAGCCGGTGAGCCTCTGCTGGATCCGTTGTGGAAGGCTGAAGAAGCGCTGGAAGAAACGGCTCCTGAATTAACCGTATTGCCCTACATCGTGGTGGTGGTGGATGAATTTGCTGACATGATGATGATTGTCGGTAAGAAAGTGGAAGAGCTGATTGCGCGTATTGCTCAGAAGGCGCGAGCAGCAGGTATCCACCTGATTTTGGCCACGCAGCGTCCCTCGGTGGATGTGATTACAGGTTTGATTAAGGCTAACGTGCCAACGCGTATAGGCTTCCAGGTATCGTCAAAAATTGATTCGCGCACCATTCTTGATCAGGGCGGCGCTGAGCAGCTGCTGGGGCATGGTGACATGCTGTACTTGCCACCTGGTGCGGGTGTTCCGGTGCGTGTGCATGGTGCCTTTGTCGCCGACGAAGAAGTACACCGAGTGGTCAATGACTGGGTGAAGCGCGGCGAGCCTGAATATATTGATGAGGTACTTGAAGGGCCCTCCGAAGCGGCGATGATGCCGGGCTATAGCGGCTCAGAAGAGGGCGGCGGGGATGAGCAGGATGAGTTGTACGATTTGGCGGTTCAGTTTGTGACAGAAAGCCGTAGAGCGTCAATTTCGGCGGTGCAACGTAAATTGAAAATTGGCTATAACCGCGCAGCCCGAATGATTGAATCTATGGAAGCCGCAGGCGTGGTAACGGAAATGAGCAGCAATGGCAGTCGGGAGGTTATCGCTCCGCCTCCGGTTCGAGACTGATATCGTCTCGTCAGTTTTTTTATTTCATCTTGTCTGTGCTCATGGGGTGATGAAAACCCCTAAAAGATTAACTGTATAAGTGATGATATATGCGTAATGTATTGAAAATTAAAGTTGTTTTTTGCCTGTCGTTACTGATGTTGGCCTTTGTTGGCAAGGCTAATGCCGACGTGGATGCTTCACAGCGTTTACATGACTTACTCAAAAACATGCAGTCATTTCAAGCTGACTTTATCCAAAATGTCCTGAATACCAACGGTGTTTTACAGCAAAGTACCCAGGGTGAAATGGCGGTCAAACGACCTGGTTTGTTTTATTGGCAAACCTTTGCTCCCTTTGAGCAGACGCTTGTCGCTGATGGTGAGCAGTTATGGTCCTACGACCCGGATCTGGAGCAGGTGACGGTACAGGCGGTGGGACAGCGCTTAAGTGACACACCGGCGCTGCTGTTCAGTGGTGAAATTGATGGACTGACGGATAGCTACGCGATCAGCGCGGTACAGTTAAAAGATGAAAGCTGGCAATTCCGGCTGCTGCCTAAACAGCCTGACAGCTTGTTTGAAGAACTACGCCTGACCTTTGCGTTCGATACCTTGACGCAGATGCATATTCTCGACTCGCTGGGCAACCGCTCCAGTTTGGAGTTCCGCAATGTGAGTGTTAATGGGGCTCCTGATGATGCGCTGTTTCAGTTTACACCACCGGCGGGTGTCGATGTGATCGCGCAATAACGCAGCAATAAGGGACGCTAAAAGTTAGAGTGGGCCGCTCCGGTCTGGTATGATCCGCATCTTGCGTAATTGACGCGAATGTTTGGATGTTTTACCGACAGCGATTGCTATGGCAGACCTATTTTCCTCTCCCAGTTTTGAGCCGCTTGCCGCACGTATGCGGCCGCGCAACCTATCTGATTATCTTGGTCAGGATCATATTCTTGCGCCTGGCAAAGCTCTGCGTACGGCACTGGAGGAGGGCATGCCTCACTCAATGGTGCTGTGGGGTCCCCCCGGTGTTGGTAAAACCACCTTGGCGAGGATGATCGCCGAGCTTTGTGATGCCAACTTTGAAGTATTGTCGGCGGTGATGGCGGGTGTGAAAGATATTCGTGCTGCTGTTGATCGAGCCAAGATGGCGCAGGCACAGTCTAATCGTAAAACCCTGTTGTTTGTCGATGAGGTGCACCGCTTCAACAAGGCACAACAGGATGCCTTTTTACCCTACGTCGAAGATGGCACGGTCATCTTTATTGGTGCCACCACCGAAAACCCTTCCTTTGAATTAAATAATGCGCTGTTATCGAGAGTGCGAGTTTATGTGCTGCGATCATTGGATGAAGACAGCATTGTGGGTCTGTTGAAGCGTGCGCTGACAGAGCCGGAAAAGGGCTATGGCAAACGGCATATTCAAATCGCTGACGAGATGTTAGCAAACATCGCCAGGGCAGCTGATGGCGATGCCCGGCGCTCGTTGAACCTGTTGGAAATTGCGGTTGATTTGGGCGAGCAGCAGGGCGACCAAACGACTATTACCGATGCGACGCTGCAGGAAGTTTTGCAGGAAAGTACCCGCCGTTTTGATAAGGGCGGCGATGTCTTTTATGAACAAATTTCTGCACTTCATAAAGCGGTTCGGGGCAGCTCTCCCGATGCCGCCCTGTATTGGTGCATGCGTATGCTGGATGGTGGCTGTGATCCGATTTATATCGCCCGCCGTGTGTTGCGTATGGCCAGCGAAGATATTGGCAACGCTGACCCGCGGGCGCTGGATATTGCGTTGAGTGCCTGGCAGACCTTTGAGCGCTTAGGTAGTCCTGAGGGCGAGTTGGCGATTGCCCAGGCGGTGGTTTATCTGGCGAGTGCCGCCAAGAGTAATGCGGTGTATCAAGCCTATAATTTAGTCAAAGCCGAAGTTA
This sequence comes from Gammaproteobacteria bacterium F7, assembly GCA_001593685.1. Taxonomy (GTDB): domain Bacteria; phylum Pseudomonadota; class Gammaproteobacteria; order Pseudomonadales; family IMCC2047; genus IMCC2047. Next base: position 26,166 of record LUKI01000008.1, on the reverse strand, counting down.
AAAGCGGCCTTAGTTATGAGGTGCCTAATCACCTGCGCAATGCCCCGACGCAGCTGATGAAAGACATGGATTATGGCATGGAATATCGGTATGCTCACAACGAACCAAACGGCTATGCGGCGGGCGAAAATTACATGCCCGAAGAGCTGCATAATGAGCAGTATTATTTCCCTGTAGAACGCGGGCTCGAAAGCAAAATAAAGCAGAAACTGGACTACCTGCGTGAGCTGGACAAAAGCAGTGATCAGAAGCGTTACAAATAAAGAGATTCTGGTGTGAATCAGGTTGTTGCTATCGCCGTGGGTGGATCGCTGGGTGCACTGTCTCGTTATTGGATGGTTGGCTTCGTATCACGACTATTTGAACGCAATTTCCCCTACGGCACCCTGGCAGTCAATGTTGTTGGTTCGTTTTTGATTGGCATTGGTTATATCGTAATTGTGCAGCGTCTGCAGGTGGCCTCTGAGTGGCACGCGGTGTTAATGGTGGGCTTTATTGGCGCCTTTACGACCTTCTCGACCTTCTCCCTGGAAACCGTCAGCTTGATGCAGGAAGGGCGTCTAATGGCAGCGTTCATCTATATTTTTAGTAGCGTGCTGGTGTGTTTACTGGCCACGATGGCAGGCATATTGCTGGCCAAACAGATTTTTTAAATTTCCACATTTAAGGTTAATGGAATAGAGCATGTTAGATTCAAAGTTACTTCGCGCTAATCTTCAGGACGTTGCGGATCTTCTCAAGAAAAAGAAATATCAGCTGGATGTTGCACGTGTCACCGAGCTTGAGGCGCAACGTAAAGCGATTCAAACGGAAACGGAACAGCTGCAAAACGACCGTAACTCCCGTTCCAAGAATATTGGTAAAGCTAAGGCAGCAGGCGAGGATATTGCGCCGTTAATTGCTGAAATGAATAGCATGGGTGAGCGCCTGGATGAATGTAAAGCCAAGTTGAACGATGTACAGGCGCAACTGGAAGCTATTTTGAGCGGTGTGCCTAACTTGCCACATGAGTCTGTACCTGAAGGTGAAGACGAAGAAGATAATGTGACTGTCTTGACCTGGGGGGAGCCGCGCAGTTTTGATTTTGAGCCTAAAGACCATGTCGATGTGGGCGCAAATACGGGCGGTCTGGATTTTGAAACGGCAGCCAAGTTAACCGGTGCGCGTTTTGCCACCATGAAAGGCCAGATGGCTCAACTGCATCGTGCGCTGATTCAATTTATGCTCAACCTACACACCCAGCAGCATGGTTATGAAGAAGTTTATGTTCCCTATATCGTTAACAGCGAAACGCTTTATGGGACGGGTCAGCTACCTAAATTTGCCGAAGACTTGTTCAAGGTTGGTTCTGAAAATGACTGGTACCTGATTCCTACCGCCGAAGTGCCTGTGACAAACATGTATCGCGGCGAGATTCTGGATGCGGGCGAACTGCCCAAACGCTTTACCGCCCACACGCCCTGTTTTCGCAGCGAGGCGGGCAGCTATGGCCGCGATACCCGAGGCATGATTCGCCAGCACCAATTTGAAAAGGTCGAGTTGGTACAGCTGGTCGAACCGTCCAAATCCTTTGATGCATTGGAAGAATTGGTCGGTCAGGCAGAAAAAGTCTTGCAGCTGTTGAACCTGCCATACCGTAAAGTCATTTTGTGTGGGGGGGACCTGGGTTTCTCGGCGACTAAAACCTACGATTTGGAAGTGTGGCTGCCGGGGCAGGATAAGTACCGCGAGATTTCCTCCTGCAGTAACTGCCTGGATTTTCAGGCGCGCCGCATGCAATTGCGCTGGCGTAACCCGGAAACGGGCAAACCGGAGTTGCTGCATACGCTGAATGGCTCTGGCCTGGCTGTGGGCCGTACGCTGGTAGCCATCCTGGAAAATTACCAGAATGCCGATGGCAGTGTGACTATTCCAGAGGTGTTACGCCCCTATATGAATAATGCCGAATTCATTGTCGCTAATTAATTCAGCTGAATAATCGGATATACATTAACGGTGAGGCGATGGTGCTGGCTTTTTAGTCATTTACTGCGTTACTCGCCTCGGCAATCGTCTCTCAATATAAAAAGATACAGTGATGGATTTTTTACCCATATTTTTTGATCTTAAAGGCCAGTCTTGTCTGGTGGTCGGCGGTGGTGATGTTGCGCTACGCAAAGCGGACTTACTGGTTCGTTCTGGCGCTCGCCTACGCGTGGTGTCGCCTGAGCTGTGTCCTGATTTGAATGCCTTGATCAAGGAAAATGATGGTGAATATCACCGTGCGGTTTACAGCGCGGACTACCTTGATGGGGTCGCGCTGGTCATTGCAGCGACCGATAATGTTGATGTGAACATCAGTGTTTCTGAGGACGCGAAGCAAAAAAAATTGCCGGTGAACGTGGTTGATAATCCTGCCTTAAGTACCTTCATTGTGCCTGCAGTTATAGACCGTTCGCCGATTGTAATAGCAGTGTCGAGTGGTGGTCAGTCTCCCGTGTTGGCACGACTGCTTCGGGGAAAAATCGAATCAGTGATTCCTGCCAGCTATGGGCGATTGGGTGAATTGGTCGGCGGTTTTCGTGATCAGGTTAAAGCGCGTTTTAAAACTATTAATGAGCGACGTGGCTTCTGGGAAAAGGTGCTACAGGGCCCCGTGGCTGAAATGGTATTTTCCGGTAAAGACGATAAAGCTGAAGCATTATTGAATGAAGCGCTAGCCTCTGCCGATCCTCACGAGTATCAAGCCGGTGAAGTCTATCTGGTGGGGGGTGGTCCGGGTGATCCTGACCTGTTGACCTTTAAGGCCTTACGCTTGATGCAGCAGGCTGATGTGGTGGTTTATGATCGCCTGGTATCTGCTGGCGTGTTGGATTTATGCCGACGTGATGCGGACCGGATTTATGTGGGCAAGGCGCGTAAAAATCATGCCTTACCACAGGAGGAGATTAACCTGCTACTGGTTAAACTCGCCAAAGAGGGTAAGCGCGTGCTGCGCTTGAAGGGCGGAGACCCCTTTATTTTTGGCCGCGGTGGTGAAGAGATTGATCAGTTAATGGCCGAAGGGGTGCCTTTTCAGGTCGTGCCGGGTATTACCTCAGCTTCAGGTTGTGCCGCCTATGCCGGTATTCCGTTAACCCATCGTGATTTTGCCCAGTCGGTGCGTTTTGTCACCGGTCACCTGCGAGATCACACCTGTGATTTACCCTGGCGCGAGCTTGTTCATACGCAACAGACGCTGGTGATTTATATGGGGCTGATCAGCCTGCCTCTGATTTCTCAGGGCTTGATTGAAAACGGCATGTCGCCGGATATGCCCATCGCACTGGTGGAGAAGGGTACCCAGCCTGAACAGCGGGTTATCACGGGTACGTTGGCCACCATTTCCCAGTTAGCTGAACAGGCAGAGCTTAAGCCGCCAACCTTGATTATTGTTGGCGAAGTGGTTTCTCTGCGAGATAAATTTGATTGGTACGGTGCTGACCACTAATTGTTTGTGGAGGCTACACGGCCTCCATTTTCATTGCTACCTACTATGATTCCCTTCTTTAACGTTTTTGAGACTCGGCTCACAGCTGACTTTTGATGCCAGTCAAAATTGGCCAAGGGAGCGGTTAATAAGCGGCTGAAGAGATTTCAATTTTATCGGCTCATAGGGAGCGCAGTTAGTCTGCTGCCAGCATGACGTCAGAGGCTTTAACTACCGCGTAAGCTTCCCCTCCAACCCTCAATCTGAGATTTTCACAGGATTTGTTCGTGATGATTGAGGTGATGTGAACCTCTTCACCAATTTCGATGGTAACTTCGCTGTTTACCGCGCCAGTGGCAATAGAAACAACGGTACCCTTTAAAACATTGCGTGCGCTCAGTTTCATCTCAAAATCTCCTGGAATCATCGTACCTGACACCATGATAGGCCTTTTGGTTAAGCATTTAAATATAGGGCTGAAGGGCTGTTTTCAGGTGTCGTAGTTTTGTCATATTTATTCGCTAAGCTGCGCAAATCTGATCTTAACTGGTTAATAAAAGTACTCGTATGATTTCTGTTGAAAATGTTGTCGCTGAAAACTTTCCCTCACTGCAGCGTAAAAGCCCGACCCTGAAGCGGCCTTTGCTAGCCTGTTTGCGTTATTTATGTCATGAACGTGAGTTTCAGTGGTTTGAGGAAAAATACCCTAATCTGTCAGGCTTTGATTTTGTCGATCAGGTGCTGGATTACTTTGATTTCAGTTATTCGGTAAGCCATCGGGAGAAGCAGCGCATTCCTGCGACGGGCAGCGCGGTGATTGTTTCCAACCACCCGATTGGCAGTTTGGACGGTTTGGCACTGTTGCAAATGGTCGGTGAAGTACGTCGTGATGTGAAGGTGGTGGCTAACGAGTTGTTGTCATCCATTCAGCCATTACAGAAGTTGCTTCTGCCCGTCGATAATATGAAGCAGCGTACCGGGCGCAGCAGTCTCAAAGCTATTGATGAGCACCTTAAACAGGACGGTGTCGTGGTCATTTTTCCGGCGGGAAAAGTATCGCGAATCAGCCCGCGAGGTGTGCGTGACAGTCGCTGGCGCAATGGCTTTTTGCGCTTTGCTGCCAAAGCTAAGGCACCGATTGTGCCGGTGTTTGTTGACGCACGGAACTCGGCTTTTTTCTACAGTCTGTCTTTCCTTGGTCAACCGCTGTCATCGCTTTGGTTGGTCAGGGAAATGTTTAAACAGGCGCGACGAGATATTCGTATTCATATTGGTAAGCCGGTTGGTTTTGAGCGTTATTCAACGCTACCCTTTGATCTGACTGCAACAGCGAAGTTGTTCAAAAAGCATGTCTACAAACTGGCCAAAAATACAGCTAACAGCCATTTTAAGGACTGCCTGGAAACCATTGCTCACCCTGAAAACCGGCAGTTGCTGCGTGAGGAAATTCGCCAGTGCGAGTTGCTGGGAGCGACCGGTGATAACAAGCAGATTTACCTCTATAACTTCGATGGTGATTCGGCGGTTATGCGTGAAATTGCGCGTCTGCGTGAGGTCAGCTTCCGTGCCGTGGGAGAGGGCAGCGGTAAACGCCGCGATTGGGATCGTTATGATAGTTATTACGATCATATTATTCTTTGGGACGAAGATGCACTGGAGTTGGTTGGCGCTTACCGAATGGTAAAAACCGCTGACGTGGTTGCGAAGCAAGGTGTTGATGCACTCTACTCCGCGACGCTCTTTGATTATCAAGCCGAGGCTAAGCCTTATCTGGAAAAAGGCCTGGAGTTGGGGCGTAGTTTTGTCCAGCCCAAATATTGGGGTAAACGCAGTCTGGATTACCTGTGGTTTGGTATTGGGGCTTATCTGACGCGTTTTCCTGAGGTGCGCTACCTGCTTGGGCCGGTCAGTATCAGCAATAGTTTCCCGGAATTGGCGAAAAAGCGAATGACCCACTTTTATCGGCAATACTTTCCCGCCAGCAGTGACTGGGCGATTGCTCGAAACCCTTACCTGTCTGCAGCGCCTGCGACTGAAAATGACGAAATGATTGAATATCCAGAAGCCTTTGCCCGACTAAAGCGTGATATGGCGGCGCTTGAGGTCTCGGTTCCAACGCTCTACAAACAATACTCGGAGGTTTGTGAGCAGGGTGGGGTGCAGTTTGTTGACTTTAACGTCGATGAAGAGTTTTCAGACTGCATTGATGGACTGGTGATGGTTGATATCGAATATTTGAAAGCATCGCGCCGCAAACGTTATCTGGGGAGTTAAGCGGGATAACGGATCGGCGTTGTGGAGCGCGGGGATCGGGGCTGGTTTTTAAATGGCTATCGGCAAAATCCGGCCCTGCTAACCCCAGAGTTTGCCTTTTAGGGTGTTGATCGCGTTATCGTCCCAATCGCCCGCCAATACCCAGTTAACCAGTTCACGGGCGACATCAGGGTATGTCTGCCGGGGTTGTTTTATGGGGTTTTGTAGCCAATGTTGCAGCGCCGGCTTTGATAGTTCTGAGATCACCTCGGCGAGCTTTAATTCCTCAAGTGCTGCGGCATTAGACAGTTGCTCCATCTGACCGTCCAGCGGTTTGGTGAGAACGGGTAGACCCATGTGCAGGCACTCGGAAATTAACGCAAAACCGGTATTGCAGATAATACCGCTGGCTCCGCGCAGGTCACGTCTAAAACCCTCCAGGCAGTTTTTACGCAGTTGCGTATTGCCCTGTTGCTGGTCATTGAGTGTCGGCGCATATTGAATAAACTGCTGATCAGGGAATTGGTTAAGCAGTTCGGTTACTTGCTGCTGGTTTTCCAATGGCAGATAAACCAGCTTATAGTCCTGCTCAGCGCTAGCAGGCGATAACTGGGTATCAATAATGGGCGGCAAAATTGGGCAATCGAAGTGGTGCCAATGCAGACCAATGCGACGCTGAGTTGGGGCAAAGTAGCGCATCACTAAACGTGTAGCGGGGTTTTGTCCACGCATGGGTACGTCGTGATCAAAGGCATATTGGTGACCGATACCGATACTGGTTTTCCCCGCCAGTTTAGCCGCCCAGGCGGTGATGGGTTCGAAATCTGAAATGACCACATCGAAGGGCGAAACATCCAATTTGCGAACGTCGCGCACAAACTGAAAGACGTTATTATCGCGAATTGTTTGCAGGTATTTAACCCTGCCAGCGTCAGTGGTGAAGGTCAGCCCTCGGCGGTGCAGGTAATCGCCAAACACCTGCATATCAAAATAGTCTTTATTGGCACGACCGGAAAAAAGAAACGTGATGTTGGCATCCTGCTCGGCAAAATATTTTGCCATCATGCGTGCTCGGCTGATATGACCGTTGCCTGTGCCTTGAACACCGTAGAGGATATTAAGTTTTGCCATGCGATCCCGACGTAAAGTTAAAAAAGTGAGGCAGTAAAGAAGCCAATGACGGTACCCAGCGTCGCGCCAGCGAGAATATCGCCGGGAAAGTGTACACCTAATACCACGCGTGATGCACCAACGCACAGTGCCCAGGGCAGTAGTATCCAGGCCGTCATTCCGTAGGTTAGCAGGGCCAGCGTGGCTAACAAAAAGGCTGCCGCTGTATGGCCTGATGGAAAGCTAAATTTATCGGAGGCGGTGATGACGGCCTGGAAATCGGGGATTGATTCCGGGGGGCGGTGTCGTTTTAAGGTGTTTTTCAGTAGCCAATAGAGTGGACGTTCAATTAAAAATGCGGTGATCACCATTTTTAAGAACAGTAGGCTGTCATCAACGCTGAGTGCAAAAAGTCCTAATGGCAATAAAACTTGTATCAGCCCATCACCTGAGCGAGAAATTTGTTTTGCCAGTTGAACCAGAATGTTGTGATGGCGGGATTTAGAGCACCACAACATCATGCGCAGGTCAACTTGATGGAGGCTTTCAAGAAATCGAGGTGTTGTTTGCATGCCGCTTAAGATAGAGCTTGGATATGTCCGCGAAATGACATTTTTATGGCGGTTTGATGACATTTTTAGCCTTGTAAATCGGCATAACTTGCATCTTAGTCCCGTACCCACAACAATGCGCAGGCTTCAACAACCGGAACCTGTTTTATGACCTTACATTGGCTTGATATCACCGCATTGCTGATTTATCTATTCGGCATGTTGGCAATGGGTGTTTATTTTTCCCGTAAAAATACCAGCACCGAAGAGTATTTTGTGGGTGGCCGTTCCTTTGCGGGTTGGGTCATTGGCCTGAGCCTGGTGGGTACCTCGATCAGCTCGATTTCATTTCTGGCCTACCCTGGCGATGCCTACAAAACGGCTTGGCTGCGCTATTTGCCAAACCTGATGTTGCCCTTGGGGGTTGCCATTGCGGCTTATGTGTTTTTACCCTTTTTCAGACGCGGCAAGATCACGTCTGCTTATCAGTATCTTGAGGACCGTTTTGGTCCCTCGATACGTGTTTACGGTGCCGTTGCCTTTATTGTTGGCCAGCTGGTACGGGTGAGCATTATTTTGTATCTACTCTCGTTGCTGATTCAGGAAATGACCGGGCTGGATGCCACGACCTGCATTGTCATCAGTGGTGGCTTTGTGGCGCTGTATACCATTATTGGTGGCATTGACGCAGTGATCTGGACGGATGTGATTCAAACCGTGGTGTTGGTATTTGGCGGTATCTTCTGCCTGTGGGTTATTGTTGCTGAGCTGCCGGGTGGCTTTGCGCAGATCTTTGAGGTGGCGTCACGGGAGGGCAAGTTCGCCTTTGCTGAATTAACAGAGGGTGCGTTACAGCCGGTAAGCTGGGATATCTCCTTGTTAGATAAAACCGGCACCATGATGCTACTGATGGGCTTAACGGTATGGTTAACGGAATACAGTGCTAACCAGAATACGGTGCAACGCTATTGTGCGGCCAAAAGCACAAAAGAAGCGCGTAAGGCAATGTGGGTTGCCGTTTGTTCCAGTTTGCCAATCTGGGCCTTTTTTATGTTTATCGGCACCAGTCTGTTTGTCTTTTTTCAGGAGTTTCCAACGCTTGAGGCGGCGCAGATGCTGGCGGGCGAGCGAAAAGCTGAGGGTATTCTGCCGTACTTTATTACTCATTATTTGCCACCGGGCCTAGTGGGGCTGGTGATTGCGGCTGCGGGTGCGGCGGCAATGTCATCACTTGATTCGAGTATTAATGCCATCTCTACCGTTACTATCGTTGATATTTATCGTCGCCATTTCAATAAGGGCAAAGACGATAAGCATTACCTGAGAGCGGCCTGGGTGGTGGCGTCGATAACGGCCTGCCTTATGATTGCGGGGGCCATTTATTTGGCGCATGCCGAAACCAAAACCCTGCAGGATACCGCTACCGTTCTGGTCTCTTTATTGGCGGGTGGTTTATTGGGTATGTATTTGCTGGGCTTTTTTACCCGCAAGGGTGACGCGCGCTCGGTCTGGGTGGGCATTGTCTTTACCATGGCCTTTACGGCCTGGACAATTCTCGCCAAGAATGGGCTGGTACCGGAAAGCTTGAGTGTGCCCTTTGATCTGTATTACACCGGCATTATCGGTAATCTGGTAATGTTTGTGATCGGCTATGGCGTAGCGAGCTTGCTGCCACGACGGGAAAAGGACCTTACCCAGCTAACGGTGTGGGATAAATAAGCGCGTTAACCGGTCAGGTTTAGGGCTCGTATTGCACTTGTAGTTAGTGAGCCTTAAACCTTTTTCGACCTTTTGAGGTTATTTATTTTTCGATGCCCAGATTGCCAGTTTATGGCTGATGGATTTCAGTGACACCTGATCTTCCGGAATAGGTTGAATCACCTTGTCGTGAACCAGCAGTCGATAGATATAAAGTATTTTTTCGTTGGCAGAGTCGGTTGCTTCGAACTCTACAACCCCCCGTGCTTCGCCATACCTTATGCCGTCAGCAATGGCTTTTTTTAGCAGCTCTTTCTCATTCTTTAGCTTTTTCATTTTATGCCTCACACGGGTTGATGCAGTACTGGATTAATGCACGCTTTGCTGATGTTCTTTGATCAGTGCGCGAGCTTTTTCAAGGTCTAACTCTTCGATGGGGGATGCAAGATAGTAGGGTAAATCGATGGCATGATCGCTCAGTTGCAGCATTTGGCTATCGGTCAAACGCTCAATAACCGAGTGTACGGTGTCCTCTAATTTATCAGGAACCTGTGAATATTGTGCCGCTAAAAAATCAATCAGCTGTTGAATACTGTGCTGGCCGTCGGCCAGAGAAATAACCAGGCCAAGCCACTCTTCAAGCGGGGTGGTTTGTTGGGGATTGTCGATATTTGCCAAAGCAATTTGATCGCCGTGACGGGTGAAAATAACGGTGCGGTAGAAGTATTGAGTGTTATCCATTGAGTGGCCTGATTGTCTTAATATTATCGGGACAATCTAACGCGAAAGCGGCTTTATAGCCACTATTTCAAAGATGAAAAAGGGCGACGCTAAAAGCATCGCTCTTTTTCTGGTACTCAACAGTTTGTGACGGGGTTTTACCAGTTTTAAATCTGGGTCTAGAAAGCCAGATTAGCAATCAGGCGGGTTGATTGGCCGTCATCGTGAAGGTCGGCATGAATCAGCTCAAAGCTCAGGCTTTCGTTCATTTGGTAGGCGGCGTAATAATCGATTTCATCTTCGCCTTTATCAAACTCAACATTCAGCACGCCAATAGTCAGGTTCTCAATACCACCGTATTCAACACCCAGTGCCAGAGCGTCCTGATCTTCGGTGCCGTCGATGGTCAGATCATCAGCTGAGGTGAAGAAAGGGCCGCCACCGAAACCATTAGTGACAGTACCGTCAACATCATTGTAGGCGGCCGTCAGTATAAAATCGGCAACGTTAATGCTACCGAAGATGCCGTATGCATCACCGTCAGGGCCAGAGTTGTCAGAGGTATCATCATCCTGTTTGGCGAACTGGGCGCCTATTTCAAAGGTGTCGGTGCTGTAGATTGCTTCAATGTAGCTCAGTTGTGCTAAATCTTTGGCGTCGTAGTACCAGGCTTGCAGCGCCACTGAGTCGATGCCTTCGTATTCGACACCGATAAAATTAACACCGTCGTCTGTCAGGTGTCTGAACTCCTCTGGCTCGTCGGTATCAACACCTGCCCACTTGCTCAGGTGACCGGCATGGATAGTCGTGTCAGCAAGACTGGTATTGCTTAAGACAACGCCCTGGAACGTATTAGGAACCATACGGATATCATCGGTATCAGCGTAAGGGGAGTCATACTCAAAACGGCCGCCCTTGATTGATGTGCTTCCCAGTGTTGCCTGCAAATAAGCTTCACCAAGGAGGCTATAACCGTCGCCGTCGGCGCCAAAGAAAGACCCCTCATCGTCCTTGCCCAGCTCTTCGGTGGCATAGACGGTGGCACCAACGTTAATGCCGCTCCACTGCGGAGAAACGTAACCAAATTTACCGCCAATGGCTGAGCTTTTAGTGCGGATACCGGCATCGTCTTCTGAACTGATGTAACCGGCTCTCAGATTGCCTGAAAAGCCTTCTTCAGCTGTTTCTGCCAGTGCAGGAAGAGCAGGGGTAGCCAGCAGGGCGGCTAATAGTGCGTGAGGTTTAAATGCAAAAGAGCGCGTCATTTGGTGTCCTTCAGTTTATAGAGTTTATTATTTACCAAAATGGGGCGCCGTAAATGGCGCCCCATGATTTCCTTTCGGCCCTAAACTCTTCGCTGAAAGAGTTAGTAGCCGCCTTTCTTACCGTAACCGGCGAATACAAAATCCCATTCCAGGTCAATGGGTTGCCACCATTCACCCGTGCCACTTTCACGGTCTGTATGGCGATAAAAACCAGCCCTCGGTGGCGGGTCGATATGGTAGCTCAGCTGATAACGACCAGCGCCATCGAGCTTTATATTTTGTGCGTAATGGGGGCCATCCGATGCCACCATCGGCATAAATGTGCCCTGTGTTGCCCAGTCTGATCCTTGCTTTCTGATGGTGTAGCTCACCGTCAGATAAGGTATCCATGCGCCTTCATCAAATCCGTTTGGATTGTCAGCCAGTGCTTTAATATCCGCTTCCAGATGAATATCCGCATCGGCACTCATGCCTGGCATCATGGGTTCCATGGTGACGGGCTGAATATAAACGGCCGCGATTTCCATACCGCTGTGCTCAACGCTGCCTATTTCGACATCGCCGGCCCATAGGCTGGATGAAGTCAATACGCTGGCCAGAGCCAGGGTTTTTATAGACGGTTTAATGACGCGAGATTTATTTAAAAGACTATTAACTAACATATCGGTGTCTCTAGCTTGTGGATGATAATGGTTCTCATTTGCGATGTAAACAACCTAAGTCTCTGTTTAGGTAAATAAAGATGGCTAATTAAATAGGGCGAGCCACCAAAGCGTAGCGATTACACTGCTTCCTGCTACGCCGGGGACTAAAGGCAGCCAGCGTTGATAAGCCGCAACGCCTTGGCGAGCAAGAATTTTATTGCCGAGAAAGACGCTCCACAGCAGGCTCATCACAAAAAATGTACCTTTGGCCCAACTGATGCCGATACTGTCTAAGCCAATCAGCCGTAACGGTTCAAATAATTCTGCGCCTAGGCCCAATACCAGTGAAACAAGTGCCACCGGGGCGTATTGATAGCCCAGTTCGATCATGCGTTGCTTAAGGGTTAACGGGGGATAGTGGTCGGACTGAGATAACGCTTCGGAAAGTTTGGCGCAAAGTGCGGTCATGCACCACAGGATCGCGGCTAGTGCGATTGCGCAGAGACTCATGAAGCCGACAATCATGATGAAATCGAGCCAGGTGAACACTTCGCGGCGTTCAGGGTGTACGCTCATCAACCACCAGGGGCCAGCGTCACCAATCCACCACAGCTCGTGATCAATAAACCAACCGGCAACGTCGAGGCGCCATTGCTGGTAAAGATCCAGTACCAGCCATAAAAAGCCGCCCAGGGCGCTGCCAATACCAAGGAACAGGAACCAGACTTCAGCCGAGTTCGGATTGTGATCGTGAATGTTTTCAATTTCCAACCCGGGACGTCGCGCCCTTAATGCCAATCCACCTTTAGCTTTAGGATTCACGCAACGGAAGCACTCGATGCAATGGCGTGATTCCTGTTTGCGTGAAATATCGATCATGGTTGGGCAAATCCCCTTTTCCGTATAACCCTCACAGCCAGGTTTAGGTCGCTTTGGCGTGAACTGAATAGCGCCAACACGTGAAAATACGCCGAGCAATAGGCCGATAGGGCAGGCGTGTCGGCACCAGGCGCGTTTGTTGCGACCAAAAAAGAAGCCGATGAGAATAGCCATGCCCAGTGTGCCACCAAAGACCAAAGCAATTGCTTCAGGATGATCACGTACGCCAACGGTTTGCCCTAGCGTGGTGACTAGAATGAAACTAACAATGGGCGTACCTTGCCATTTTAGCCAACCTGGAATGGCAAACTGTGGCCCCTTTTTATTGGCCCACTCGGATGCCGCTCCCATCGGACAAAGCAGCCCACACCAGCTGCGCCCTGTAAAGACAACGGAGAGAAGCACCAGCGGGAACCACAGCCCCCACATGGCATAGTTAGCAAATTCTGTGAAGTGATCCAGAGGACTTGCTTGCTCTGAGGGTTCAGAAAGGAATAACGGCAGAAAAATAAGCGCAACAAAAACCACAAACATCATGGCGTGAACCCAAATTAACCGATCCTTTTGGCGTACAAAGAACGACTCAATTCGGCTCAGCAAACCGCGAGGGTTTTCCGTAATATCGGTGATCTGAATGTGTTGACTGGGGTCGAACTGTTTTGGATTGTTCACGACGATGGCTCAAATCTCGATAAGCTATTGATCGCTAATAATAACGATTTGCATTTGCGGTAACTTGAGTTAGATCAAGGATGTGGAATAACAGTCATTTTTGTTGCTGACAACTGGTTAGTCGAGGCCTGCTAAATGTGTTGCTTTCTTTTTGAACAGGGCACAGGCTATGTATGAAAGGGGTCTTAAAAAGTGACCAATCTGCTAGATCAAGTGTCTGAAATGCTGGAAAAACTGTGAAAAAAACAAAACGTCTGCTGTATGTTTTTATTGTTGTAGGCCTCTTATTTAGTGCCTGTGCGGTTTATGAAATAACCTCAAAACCTGAAAAACTGCCCGACATGACGGTAGCAGAGAAAAAAGCACGTTTTAAACAGCTGATTATTCCCGCAGTTGATGCGGTCTATGAAGAGTTGGATAAGCAATATCAGACAGCGGTAACCGAGGCGAAACGTAAACCGGAGAGTAACAAGTTGGCAAGGTTACGTGAGCGCTATAAAGCAGCCGATAACCAGGCACTATTAATGGCGTTGAAGCCGCATCCGCGCAGTATTGCTATTGCACAGGCGGCGCTGGAAAGCTCCTGGGCAACATCGCGGTTTTATCTTGAAGCCAATAATGTTTTTGGCGTTTGGTCATTTAATAAAGATGAACCGCGAATCGCTGCGGGCAAGCTGCGCGGCGATAAAACCATCTGGGTTAAGGAATACGACTCCATCAAAGACTCGGTCAGAGATTACTATCTGACCCTGGCGCGTGGTGATGCCTATGAGGGTTTCAGAGCGTTAAAAATGCAAACCGATGATCCGTTTGAGCTGGTAAAAAAACTGGATAAATACTCAGAGGCGGGCGCTGAATACGGCAAAAAACTGACTTCAATTATTAGCTTTAATCAGTTCACGGAGTACGATGAGTAGTGTTTGTTTGCTTAACGCCACCATAAACGGCGAGAGCTTGCGAGCGTCCGGCGACCGTAGGGAGCGAATTTGATGGTTTTGTTAAACACTGGTCACCCTCAGCTGATAGCTCTTATATTTTTGACCAAATATTGTACTTTCGTACACCCGTGATGCCATTTTGGTAAGAAATTTGTATTCAGGGCGAGTGTTAAAAAAATGTAAAACCACATGACTATGACCCAACTCTGAAGCCCAAACCATCATGTCCTTGAACACAGAAATACCTGCGCCCCAATGGGCTTCATTCAAAACTATTGCGAGTTCATAAGATTCATTTTCAAACTGGATTCCGCACCAACCAGCAACAGCCCCATCTACACGGATTCCTCTTACTTTGCACCCATCAGTTGAGTCTACGCTTGCCTTGCTTGAAACCCATTCGGCCAAAGTTTGTTCGCTAAATTGGTCGTGTGACACCAAATGCTGACGAATTTTTCTTTGTTTAAAATTGAAAGCAATTCACCCTGATCAAGATCCCTAAGATCTGTATATTCTATTGTTATCATAGATGAACTCGTTATTGCCTAACGCTGAGCTTAGCGTCGCCACGACAGTGGCGTCCGGTGGACGGCCCTCGGGCCGGGAACGTACTACAGCGACTGGTTAAATTGGTACGAAAAACCTTAAAAGTCTCGAAGTGCACGAAAGATTTTGTCAGGACTGATTTTACCCAAGACTAAACACCTACCCCAGGCTTCGCTTTCTGATTATTTTAAGAATTTCATATGTTCAGACACTCCACCTTTGTTATATATGATCTGCCACCGATTGTAGCTCTTTTCGGACCTATCACTAATAATGCCGACAAGGTGTTTTTTACGCCATTCAGTTGGGAATTTTGCTCTTGGGACCTGGCCGGTGGTATCCCACGCGAACTTCTCTGCAGCAATATACTCACTTATTTTTTTGTCATCATCAAAAAATCTAATCCGTTGGTTCGGGTTTTCAAATGACGCTTTTTCGGCGAGCTGAATAAATTCTTTTTTAGAAATCTGATTTGGTATTACATAGACTTTCCATTTCTGCCACGACTCATATTCACCCCAATAGTGCAAAGATGAATCTTTATTTGATTCGCCAAATACCTTGGGGGTTAATGCAAAAATTAAAAAAATAGCAATAGAGGTTGATTTAATAAAAACCGAAATCGAAGACCTAAATCTAAACATAAAATTACCCAAACTGGTTTACCTTAAAGTTATTGAATTTCATATTTTTTTACCAAAAATGTGACCTTGCAGCATACAATCTCTTGTTTTCATTCGATGCACCTCTGCCTCAAAACATCATGCACAATAAGGCGCAAAAAGAAATTTAACGCTTGCAGCATGCGCGCCTACGGAATGGAGCCAAAGGCGCAATGCAGTAGGCGTCGCCATGCCTGCATTTGTTAGAAATGCCAGAATCAGAACTCTGCTTAACTTATGGGAGGAGCTCAATTCTGGAGCCGTATCGGTTCTCAAGCATCCACTGCCTATTGTATTTTTTTGACCTGTTATTAATGTTGCCAAGCAGGTGATTTTTGACCCAAGTGCTATCAGGGAAGGCGACTTCAGCTACGTTGCCAGTTCTGTCATTAACGTATCTGTCTCGATCCACATACTGCTGAATGTGCTTCTTATCGCTGAAGAACCTCGCTCTTGTTTTGGGAAACTTGCTGTAAAAATCCTTTGCCATCTCGATCAGGGTGCCTTGGCGAACATCTTTTGGAACGACCACAACATAAAATCTCCACTGCTCGTTGGGAAAAAGCATTTGAGAGATTGTGTAGCTGCCCCAAATTTCTGACGGAACTGAAGCGAGGGTAATTTCACCCTTTTCAGGCCCGCGCTCCTGCGAAAATGCAGGCGCGCTGATCAGTAGCAAAAGAATAAGAACTAATTTCAATTTACTGCTCAAGAACTTCATGTTTACACCTTATTGTAGGAACTTTATTGCTAACAGTGGGATATGGACCCGTTTGTCCCATAATATGTTATATGTGACAGTGGGTAAAAAGGCGGGAATCCATTTAAATTCATAGGCTTACGCTACTCCTTAGCGGTTTGATCTGAATATCGTACGTGTCCCTTTTGCTGTTTTCAATATACAAATTTTGTGAAGTACCGATATCCTCATAATCCCTACAAAAACGGACACGTAAAAATCATTTAAAAACAGTTGGTTGCGTGATTTTTCCCAATAATGCAGTAATATTTTTCGTCCCGAGTACCGATAATGTGTGTGATACCCGCTAATTTTGAGCTTGTTGGACTTAAGGCTTATTCTCTGAGTCCCCAAAATAAACATCTTCATTAAAGGTCTTCATCAGATGGGGTTTAAACACGGTTAGGGCGGTGACAATAGTGCCGTTAATAAAGCCTTCGGGAAACATCAGAATAAGCAGGATGGGGGCTTCTCGGGCGATTTCTTTCATCGACAAGTCATAGCCTGCGAGCAATAGCAGGCTGACAGTGACGACAGCGACAGCGGCCGAGCACAATGCAGCCCCAAGAAAGCCGGCGCCAAACAAAAATACAAACAAGTTTTTAAACGGCAAACGTTGGCAGAGCTGGACGATGCCGAAACTCAATGATGCGGGCACCATGGCGGTGACAAGATAATTAACACCAATCATGCTCCAGTGGTCGAAGCCTGCCACCAGCAGCACCAGCTGGGCAACGGCCCCTGCCAGCATAGCAAAATGCCAGCCGAGCATGAGGGTGATAGCGGTCATGACCAAGGGGTGAAAAGTGAGAATTTCTAACGCTTCGACTCGCATTATCCAGAATAAACCCAGCAGGATGCTGGCGCCAAACACCAGGTGCTGGCGCTCGCTGTTGCGGGCGATTAGCTGCCAGGGGGCTTTAATCAAAGCCAGCAAAAAACCAAGTGCCCCCACGGTGGAGGTAAGCAGTAATAGCCAAAGAGGGAAAAAATCAGGGGCGAAAATCATGTCAGGGCCAATTGGTTAATAGAGTGGGGCGTTATTCTATTGGATTCTGGAATCAAAAAAATATCCCCTCAGCAATATAGCGTTAACGGCGTAAACCGGCGGCGTCCATGATGCGGGTTGAGATTTCTTCGATGGAGGCGTTGCTGGTATCCATAAAGGGCACGCGCTCTTTGCGGAAAACGGCTTCTACTTCGCGTACTTCTCGCTGGCACTGCGGCATTGAGGCGTAACGGCTGTTCGCCTGGCGAGCCTGTCGAATGCTTTGCAGGCGTAGCGGGTTGATGGTGAGGCCATAGAGTTTATTTTTGTAGGGTTTTAAGACGGCCGGTAGCTGAAAACTGCCAAAGTCTTCTTCGGTGAGGGGGTAGTTGGCTGCCTTAATGCCAAATTGCAGTGCCAGGTAGAGGCTGGTGGGCGTTTTACCACAGCGCGAGACGCCGACCAGAATAATGTCAGCCTGGTCGTATTCACGGGTAATTGCGCCGTCATCATTGTCGATGGCAAAGTGTACGGCGTCGATACGGTCGGCATACTGGTGATGATCAATATTGCGTTGGGCGCCGGTGGCGGATACCGATGGGGCGTTAAGCTCCATTTCCAGAGGCGTTAAAAAGGCTGAAAAAATATCGACAATAAAGGCGTCGCACTGTTTGAGTTGCTGCCGCAGTTTGGTGTCGACAATAGTCACAATCAATATGGGCAAGGTGCCTTGTTTACGCTGATTGTGTGTAATGAGTTCGATAATGTTGGTGATTTGTTCGGTGCTGTTAACGTAGGGCAAGGTGATGAATTCAAAGTCGATTTGCTCAAACTGGGTGAGCAGGCTTTTGCCCAGTGTCTCGGCAGTGATGGCGGTGCCATCGGAAATAAAATAAACCTGACGTTTCATCGGTTGCAGATCTCTGAAAAAAGCGTATGAATAGAAGCATAACGGAAGCAGGTTTTTGTTTATATTGTCATTTCAATAAAAGTCGAACTCGTTGGGGCAGCGAACATTAGGGGATATTTTTTGTTCAGCCCCGGCGTCAGATGAGTTGCGACAAAGCTGCGGGGGAGGTTGCCCTGTCGGTGTTTTGAAATGATCGGTATTGTTTCAGGTTCGATAAAAGGGGCAGTTCCACACGAGCTACTTGTTAAATGTTTCTAGGTTAAGCATTGCGTTTCTTTTTGTATAAGGCAACACAGTAAACTCCAAGCATTGGAAAAGTGAGGAGGGCTGTTTTTAACCGGTGATTTGATTGTAAAAACTCGACTCCTGGATGTCCAAGCCACATTGAACAAGTGTCGTAGATCACAGAAGGCTTGTAATGGCTATTAGCCAACCTAAGCTGAAAGTGTAGACGTGATTCCATTTTTTACTTTTATATTCCATTACATATAACTTAGAAGCGTTTAACGCCTCAATAACCGGCACAGCTTTGCTGCTTCCGGCGCCAACGGCGCGTAGTTGATTGACTTGTTATGGGTTTTATACCAGTATTTGGTATATATTGGTATAGATGAGGTGACCCATGCCTAAAAACACAAGCATTACCCTTGGTGAGCACTTTGACGGCTTTATAGCCCAGCAGATAGCAGACGGTAGGTATGCTTCTACTAGCGAGGTAGTCCGTGCAGCCTTGAGGCTGCTGGAGGACAACGAACAGAAAATTGCAACGCTGCGCAAACTGCTTGAAGAAGGCGAGAATAGCGGAGCTGCTGCATACAGTTATGAAACATTGATGAATGAACTGGATGATGAACTTGGCTAATGGGAGCATTTACTTTAACCAATAAAGCCAAAGCGGATTTGAAATCCATTGCTGCCTATACCCAGCGAAAGTGGGGAAAAGAACAGCGTCGAATTTATTTGAAACAATTTGATGATGCATTCCATGTGCTGGCAAATACTCCCGAAGCTGGAACACAATGTGATTTTATCAAATTGGGATATCGAAAATTTCCCAACGCCAGCCATATAATTTTCTATCGAAGCCTTAGCAATGCCAAAATAGAGGTTGTCCGTGTCCTGCACAAGCGCATGGATGTTGAGACAAACTTGAGGAACCCATAACGCTTAGGCTGAGGGGCTGGGTGAAGCGAAGCGGAACCCAGTCCCGCCCAAGCCACTTGTTAGGATACATTGAGACGTTTCCCCCATTTTAAAGCTAGAAGTAAAGAGCCAGAGGCTAAAAGTAAGACAAGGAGTCCTGCTCCTATGTGCCCGAATAAAACATAGGCAATGTTCACGGGAACACATAAGACTGCCTCTCTACTTTTGCAATTAAGAGGGAGTTCGATTTGGTTGGCAAGCAAAGCAGCCCCAATGAGGGCGACACCAATAAAAAATGCCCAAAACGCGTACGGAAGAATATTGGTCGTACGCACTTTTCCATTAACAGAAGCGAACCCCCAAAGTACCAAAGCCATACTTGTTAATATTGCCCCTCCAATTGAAGCAGACCAATAATTGGGAGGAACCGCTCCTAAATGATCTGTTAACCACCAGACTGCACCAAGTCCGCAGATAAGAGAAAGTATTAACTTAAGAAGGACCATATTGTTGTCCTAACAGTGGAATATGGACCCGTTTGACCCATAATATGTTATAGGTGACAGTGGGTAAAAAGGTGGGAATCCATTTAAATTCATAGGCTTACGCTACTCCTTAGCGGTTTGATCTCAATATCGTACGTGTCCTTTTTGCTGTTTTCAATATACAAATTTTGTGAAGTACCGATACCCTCGTAATCCTTACAAAAACGGACACGTAAATTTCATTTAAAAACAAATGGTTGCGTGATTTTTCCCAATAATGCGGTAATATTTTTCGCCCCGAGTACCGATAATGTGTGTGATATCAGCTAAATGGACAAGATGATGAGTTCAAAGTCGATTTGCTCAAATTGGTTAAGCAGGCTTTTGCCCAGTGTCTGGGCAGTGATGGTGGTGCCATCTGAAATAAAATAAACCTGACGTTTCATCGGTTGCAGATCTCTGAAAAAAGCGTATGAATAGAAGCATAGCGGAAGCGGGTTTTTGTTTATATTGTCATTTCAATAAAACTCGAACTCGTTGGGTTAGCGAACATCAGGGGGTATTTTTTTGTTCATCCCCGGCGTCAGATGAGTTGCGACAAAGCCGCGGGGAAGGTTGTCCTGTCGGCGTTTTGAAATGATGGGTATCGTTTCTGGTTGGATAAAAGGAGGCAGTGTGAACGACTGGGTGGTTTCTCTGGAGCAGGTTGGCATCAACGATGTGGGCCGGGTTGGCGGAAAAAATGCATCACTGGGCGAGATGATCAGTCATCTGAGTGCGCTGGGTGTTTCCGTCCCGACCGGCTTTGCAACGACAGCGGATGCTTACCGTGATTTTCTGTCTACAAATAATTTAGTTGAGCGAATTAAAAGCAAGCTTGCCGAGCTTGACGTCGAGGATGTGAATGCATTGGCAGCAGCGGGCAGTGATATTCGCCAGTGGATTATTGACGCACCGTTACAACCTGCGCTTGAAGCTGATATTTTGGCTTACCTCTCACAGCTACAGGCGGGCAATGAGCAATTGGCTGTGGCGGTACGATCTTCCGCGACCGCTGAAGATTTGCCCGATGCGTCCTTTGCCGGTCAGCAGGAAACTTTTCTCAATGTGCGTGGCCGTGCGCAGGTGTTAAAAGCGATTAAGGAAGTCTTTGCTTCGTTGTTTAATGATCGGGCGATTGCCTACCGCGTACACCAGGGCTTTGATCACAGCGAAGTGGCGTTGTCAGCGTCGGTGCAAATCATGGTGAGCAGTGAGTCTGCGGCAAGCGGCGTGATGTTTACGCTTGATACCGAGTCCGGTTTTGAGGAGGTGGTGTTTATTACCTCGGCCTATGGTTTAGGCGAAACCGTGGTGCAAGGTGCGGTTAATCCGGATGAGTTCTATGTGTTCAAACCGTCGTTAAAGCAGGGCTGTCCAGCTATTTTACGGCGTACGCTGGGCGGCAAAGCCATCAAGATGATTTATGACACGGACGATAATAATGAGCTTGTGAAAACGGTGGATGTGCCAGCGGCCGACCGTATGCGCTTTTCGTTGCGCGATGATGAAGTCCATGAGCTGGCGAAACAGGCGTTAATTATTGAGCAGCACTACCAACGGCCTATGGATATTGAATGGGCCAAGGATGGGGTGACCGGCAAATTATACATTGTGCAGGCGCGGCCGGAGACGGTGCAAAGTCGTTCCTCTAAGGTGCAACTGAAAAACTACGAGTTAAAGGAAACTGGCCAAGTGTTGGTGCAGGGACGGGCCATTGGCAAGCGTATTGGCAGTGGTCGCGTGCGTATCGTTGATGATTTAGCCGATATGGATCAGGTGCAGGCGGGCGATGTCTTGGTGACAGAAATGACCGATCCGGACTGGGAGCCGGTTATGAAACGTGCCTCAGCCATTGTCACCAACCGGGGTGGCCGTACCTGCCATGCAGCGATTATTGCTCGCGAACTAGGTGTGCCTGCGGTCGTCGGTTGTGGTGATGCGACTCAAAAACTGGTGGACGTTGAGGCGGTGACGGTTAGCTGCGCAGAAGGTGATAGCGGTTTTATCTACGATGGCTTGCTGGATTTTGAGGTGCATACCACTGACCTTGATAACATGCCGGCGTTACCCTTCAAAATTATGATGAACGTGGCAACGCCGGATCGTGCCTTTGATTTCCATTTTATCCCCAATGCGGGCGTTGGCTTGGCACGTTTGGAGTTTGTGATTAATAGTACGATTGGTGTGCACCCAAAGGCGTTAATCAATTACGACACTTTGCCTGCTGAATTAAAAGCGCAAATTGATGGTTACATTGCCGGCTATGATAGTCCGGTCGATTTTTATCGCCAAAAGCTGATAGAAGGCATTGCAACGCTGACGGCGGCTTTTGCTCCCAAGCCTGTGATTGTGCGTTTCTCGGATTTTAAATCCAACGAGTATGCCAATCTGCTGGGCGGCGAGTTATATGAGCCGGATGAAGAAAATCCAATGCTCGGTTTTCGTGGTGCCTCGCGCTATATTTCCGAGGATTTTGCGGAATGCTTCAAGCTGGAGTGTGAAGCGGTGAAATTTGTTCGTGACGAAATGGGGCTGACTAATCTTGAGGTCATGGTGCCCTTTACCCGTACGGTTGATGAAGCCGAAGCGGTGGTTAAGCGGTTGTCGCAGAATGGTCTAACGCGCGGCGAGAATGGTTTACGCGTGATTATGATGTGTGAAATTCCCAGTAATGCGTTGCTGGCTGAGCAGTTTCTCGAACATTTCGATGGTTTTTCCATTGGCTCTAACGATATGACGCAGCTGACACTGGGCTTGGATCGTGACTCGGGCATTATTGCGCATTTGTTTGATGAGCGGAATGAGGCGGTGAAGGTGCTGCTGAGTATGGCGATTCAGGCCTGTCGCAAACAGGGCAAGTACATTGGTATTTGTGGGCAGGGGCCTTCGGATCATCCGGATTTGGCCAAATGGCTGATGGAGCAGGGTATTGAGAGTGTTTCACTGAATCCCGATACGGTGGTGAAAACCTGGCTCTTTTTGGTAAAAGGCGACGGTTGATTCCTTCGCTCTATTTTAGGCATTAAAAAGCCCGCATTCTCAGATTAACGAGAGCGGGCTTTTTAATATGGCGCATCCGGGAGGATTCGAACCTCCGACCGCTCGGTTCGTAGCCGAGTACTCTATCCAGCTGAGCTACGGATGCAGAAACTGAATGGTTACTGTGGTTCACCATTGGCTCTTAAACTGCTTTCAGTTAAGAGGCCGGCATCATACCATGTTGTACGGAAATTCAAAGGGGAAAACAGCGGTTCTTATGCAGTCAGTTGCAGTTGTGGTGTTTTCAACCTACATGCAGTTCGTCGGCTTTGGCAAACCGGCAATTTTGCAGGATTTGCGCATGGGGGTTTCCGGAAATAGTTTCAACAGGTAAATGCTGCGGCCTTTATCCTTGCCTAGCCGCTCGCCCATCAATTTCACAAACACGCGGGTGATGGGCGTGTGCTGAAATTCCTGATGTACATCGCGTAACAGGTGAATCACTTCCCAGTGCTCGTCGGTCAGTGTAATGCCCTCGGCGGCGGCAATTTCCTCGGCGGCTTGTTCTGACCAGTCGGCGAGGTTTTTCAGATAACCTTCGTTGTCTTTGAGTATTTCCGGCATGGGGTCGCTAATAATTTCCGGTAGGTTGTTTAAATTTCAGGTGAGCAAAAAATGTAAGGTCGCCTGACAAGGCTAATTTGTAACAGGTCAGCACACAATCTTAACGCTGTTGGTTGCCGTATGAAAAGCAAGCCGACAGTGATTGCTAGTACCAGCTTTGGACGGTACGAAATTGCTCAGTCAGAGCCACAAAACCGTCATAGTCCACCAGTGTAATCCCGGGTTTTACGCGCTCCAGCAGACCTCTTGCCTTTAGGTCGGGTTCAAGTGCGTAGACCTTGTATTGTGAGATTGCTTGCTCGGTGATTAAGCTGTCAGGCGTTTCGCAGGCGGCGTAAACGCCGTCTTCTATCAGCAAAATACCGGCGTCAGCATGGGCAACGCGCAGGCAAGAGGCGAGGCTGCTATTTTGAAACGGTGATTTATTAACGGTATGCAGAATCATTAGAAATTCAGCAGGATGTCCTGCTGCTCCAGTAACTCAGAGGTGGTTTGGCTATCGATAATTTCGACGGGTATGAGTAAGTCTGCTGCACTCAGGTTTCTTGCCTGTAGCGATTCAGCTTCCACGTAAACCTCTTTCACGTCATACATTTCCAGCATCGGTAGCGTTTGAGAGCTGTTTTTTTGATTGATGTCGGCCGGATCCTGCTGCTTGAGTAGTTGATAAACGCCGTCATCCATAAACAACATGCCGAGTTTTTGTCCGAAGGCGGCAGCAATCAAGCCTACATCCAAGGCTTCTTTGGCAAAAGCGCTGCCGAAGGGGGCTTTGCGATTAACAATCAGAATGGTTTTGGAGGTTTCCATGGTTAAGCCCCAAAGGTAATTAAACGGTGAGACTGGGTACCTGCATCAATCAGCTGTCCCAAGCCGGAAAGCGTGAAACTGTCGCTTAGGTTATTGCTGGGTTTTTGGTAGCGCTGCTGTTCAACTTCATCCAGTAAACCACGGCGTAGACCGGCGGCGATACAAACCACGGCGTCTATCTGGTGGGCTTTGATGAGTTGCTGCCAGCGTTCAGGGATATCTGTTTCATCCTGTGGTGGCGTTGCCAGGTTTGAGGCGTTGTGAACACCATCAAGATAGAAAAACAGCCGATAGATATGATGGCCCCGGGCGATAGCAGCCTGGGCAAAACTAAAGGCCGTTTCAGCAGCTTGGCTGGAGTAGGGGGCGCCATAGATAGCGAGAGAGTATTTCATTTATTTATTATCCGAAAAATAAAAACCCCGTCACACCTGAGTGGAACGGGGTTTTAGAAACGCTAACTTACTATTGATTAATCGTCGCTGCTGAATGCGCCAATCAGGTGCAGAAGGCTCACGAACAGGTTGTAAATATCCAAATACAAGGCTGTTGTGGCCAGCAGGTAGTTGGTTTCACCACCGTTTACAATACGGCTGGTATCAAACAGGATGAAGCCTGACATTAGCAATGCAACAACGGCGCTAATGGCCAGTTGTGCACCAGGAATGTGAACGCCGAAGAAGCTGGCAACCCAGAGACCTAGCATCGCGACGATGGCAATAATCAAACCTGTCATCAGGAAACCGCCCATGAAGGAAAAATCCTTACGGGTTGTCAGTACGTAGGCAGACAGAGCAAAGAATACCAGCGCGGTACTGCCCAGCGCCTGGACGATAATCATTCCGCCATTAGCCAGTTGCAGATAGTGATTCAGCGTTGGGCCAAGCGCTGCGCCAAGCAGACCAGTGAAAGCAAAAACAGCAATAATGCCTTTCTCTGAGTTTGCTGTGCGGGGAATGACAAACCAAATAATACCAATTGCTGCCAGGCTCATGATCAGCCCAATACCATGACCCAGCCCCATAGCCATGGAAATAGACGCAGTGACAGCACTGAAAAGCAATGTAGCACCCAGCAAAGCGTAAGTGTTACGTAATACCTTATTGATCTCGAGCGATGAACCACGACTCGAGGCAATGGCGTCAAAATTAGTTGGCATATCAAAACTCCGTAATTAAATGAATCTAGCTTTAAGAGTAATAAATTGGTGCAAAGTTCTTGGTTTCAAGACTTTTGTTAATCATTCTCAGTTACGTTTTGTAAAGCAGGTCAGATCATAACGAAGAAAATTCCCAAATTCAAAGCAAGAGTATTGACTCTATGAACTGTTACGGTAATATCGCACCCACTTCTGGAGGGGTGGCTGAGTGGCCGAAAGCACCGGTCTTGAAAACCGGCGACGGGCGACCGTCCGAGAGTTCGAATCTCTCCCCCTCCGCCATTTTTCTTTAAGTTATTGTTTCTCAGTAACTTTCTTGTATATCAATAGGTTATCTTCGCTAACTGGTACAGAACACTGGTACAGAAAGGCGAGGAGAACCTATAATGCCGGTCATGGCAAATCCTGTTAAACATCCTAAAAGTGGTATTTATTACCTTCGCATAGCTGTTCCTGACGATTTACGTGCGTCAATTGGTAAGCGAGAAATCAAAAAATCTTTAAATACTCGTAATTTTACTGAGGCCAAACAGCTTTTTGCTGCTGAATATTCAAAAGTTCTCGCTCTCTTTGAACAGCACCGTCAACAGATACAGCTAACATCTAAAGATATCGAAGTCCTTGCTACACGTTGGCTAGATGCCGAACTTGAAGAAATGGAACGTGAAGGTAATTACAGCGACTTCTTATTGATTGATACGGTAGTGAATAGCCCCTATAAACCTAGACCACTCCGTTATTCAATTTAAAACGGTCTTCGTACTGCTGGGGTGGCAGCAAACCATTTGTACCATGCTTGCGTTTCGAGTTGTAAAACATTTCGATGTAATTAAAGATGTCTTCTCTGGCCTCCTTTCTGGTTTTGTAAATTCTTCGACGAATGCGCTCCCGTTTGAGCAGC
>LUKI01000007.1 GCA_001593685.1 Gammaproteobacteria bacterium F7 | reverse complement strand
TGGGTGATGCTAACGGGAGCCCTTCATCTTGATGGCTTGGCCGACTGTGCCGATGCCTGGATGGGTGGTTTGGGTAATAAGCAGCGCACACTTGCACTGATGAAGGATCCTACCTCCGGCCCCATTGCCGTAACAGTTATGGTGTTATCGTTATTGCTTAAATTTACCGCGTTGCTGGCCCTGCTGAAGTATGCCTCTCTTTGGATGTTATTGATTGCCCCGTTTGTTGCGCGCCTGTCGGTGTTGGTTTTATTGCTGGTGACGCCCTATGTGCGTCCTCAGGGGTTGGGTGAGGTGCTCAGTAAGCACTTCCCACGTCAGGAAGCGAAAGTTGTGGTGGCGGTTGCCGTTATTCTGTTTCTTTTCCTGAACTTCTCCGGTGCTGTGAGCGTGTTGGTGATGGCTGCGGTGACGTTAGTTTTACTGCGGACTATGATGATGTCGCGCCTTAAGGGCTGCACGGGCGACACACTGGGAGCCACGATCGAGATTGTTGAGGTGGTGAGCCTGGTGACTTTGGCGGCACTGCTTTGATTCTAGTCTGTTTTAGTTTGTTGTTAGCGCTGTTGGCAGGCTTGCTACTGGATCGGTCTTTTGGTGAGCCTGGCCGATACCACCCGTTGGTCGGGCTGGGTAATTGCGCGCAGTGGCTGGAAAAGCATCTAAACCAGAGCCAACAAACGTTCACGGTACGCAAAATCGCAGGCATTGCCGCAGTGCTGCTGACTGTCATTCCTATCGTGTGGGTGGCCTGCTTGCTGAGCTGTTGGCTGAGTGGTATCGGGTTTTTCTATTTTCTGTTCAGTGCGCTGGTGCTTTATCTCGTTGTCGGCTGGCGTAGCCTTGCCGAGCACGCCTTGGCTGTACATAACGCCTTGATGAAAAGGGATCTCGAATTGGCGCGTGAGCGGGTGGGTTTCATTGTTAGTCGGCAAACCTCGGCGCTGGATGAAGTGGGGGTGACCAAGGCGACCATGGAGTCGGTGTTGGAAAATGGCAGTGATGCCGTGTTTGCGCCGATTTTCTGGTTTGTGGTGCTGGGGCCGGTTGGCGCAATTGCCTATCGAGTTATCAATACTCTGGATGCCATGTGGGGTTATAAAAATGACCGCTTTTTAGCCTTTGGCTGGGCGGCTGCCAGACTGGATGACCTGGTGAACTGGGTTCCAGCTCGCCTGTGTGCCTTAACCTACGCTTTTGTTGCGGGTAAAACTGGCTGGCAGCAGGGGTTGAACGCCTGGCGTCAGCAGGCGTCAAAATGTGAAAGCCCCAATGCCGGGCCAGTCATGGCCTGTGGTGCAGGTGCGCTGAATGTGACATTAGGTGGTGATGCTGTTTATCATGGTAAAAGGGTGTCTCGACCACTGCTAGGGCAGGGTTTTGCGCCAGTGCCGGGTGACATTGAGCGCTCATTAACCTTGGTGAAACATGGTGTTTATTTCTGGGTAGCGATCATCTTACTGATCGTGTTGATAATGGGAGTCATGTGAGTAAAGAGTCAGTCAATATTACCCACGGTGGCGATCTCGATCAGGCCGCCAAGCAGTTCGGCATTGCGCGTGAGCAGTGGCTGGATTTGTCTACCGGTATTGCGCCCTGGAGCTGGCCTGTGTCGGAGATTCCTACGACCGTCTGGCAACGACTGCCTGCTGTGAAATGCCCGTTACCAGTTGTCGCCGCTGACTATTATGGCTGTGTTGCTGATGCAGTATTGGCTATTCCTGGATCGCAGTTTGCTATTCAAACCCTGCCTCAGTTGTTTCCACAAAATACCCGCGTGGCAATGCCGCAATTGGGTTACTTTGAGCATCGTAAAGCCTGGCATAAAGCGGGTCATAGCCTGTTTGATTATAACGATGGCTCGCTGGACCTGCTGGAAAGCAAAATAGAAGGCGGTGAGCTGGATGTGGTGCTGGCGATAAATCCCAACAACCCAACGACCACGTTGCTGGGGCGTGATCGCCTTTTGCACTGGTGTGAGCTGTTGGCGCGCCGCGGTGGTTGTCTGATCGTTGATGAAGCCTTTATGGACAGCGAGCCAGGCATGAGCCTTGCTTCTGAGTGTCCACGCCCCGGACTAATTGTGCTGCGCTCACTGGGCAAGTTTTTTGGCTTGGCGGGATTACGGCTGGGTTTTGTGTTGGCTGAACCCCCTGTGTTGGAGTTGTTATCTGAGCGGTTAGGTCCCTGGGCGGTGAATGGCCCGGCCCAATACTTGGGGCAGCGTGCTTTGGCTGATTTTGACTGGCATGCCGAGCAACGTCAGCGTATTGCCAGCGCGATGGCCGAACAAATAGCTCTGTTGAAAACGATTGCCTGGGGTGACAAGTCGAGCGTATTACCGGGGCCGCTTTATTGCAGTATTGCTATGCCATTGGCATCGGTTGATCGCTGGTACAATCAATGTGGCCAGCAGGGCATCTTGACGCGCCGTTTTGTGCGCTGTGAGTGCGATGGCTTATTACGCTTCGGTTTAACTAAAGATGCAGGGCAATTGCAGCGATTAGCGGCGGCGCTTCGTCTTCAGGTTGCCCAGGGGAACTCACAGTCGTGAGTGAAATAAGTCAGCAACTGGAAAATCTTTACCAGGTGATTTTTAGTCGCCGAGATGTGCGTAGTCAGTTTTTACCCGATGCTGTACCGGATGCCGTTTTAAGTCGATTACTCTATGCCGCACATCATGCCCCCTCCGTGGGTTACATGCAGCCGTGGAATTTTTTAGTCATCAAGTCCGATGAAGTAAAACAGCGTATCCATACCGCATTTAATGAGGCCAATGAAGAGGCCGCAGGCATGTTCGATGGCGAGCGTAGGGAGCTGTATTCCTCTCTGAAACTGCAGGGAATTCTAGAAGCGCCAGTCAATATCTGTATCACCTGTGATCGCAACCGCACTGGTGACGTGGTTTTGGGACGTACTCATCAAAGTGATATGGATCTCTACAGTACGGTTTGCGCGGTGCAGAATTTCTGGCTTGCTGCCCGCGGGGAGAATATTGGTGTTGGCTGGGTCAGCATCGTCAAGCAGGAGCAACTGCGCGAAGCCCTTGCTATACCTGAGGATATTGTCCCGATTGCCTATCTATGTGTGGGCTATGTCAGTGAGTTTTTTGACCAGCCTGAGTTGGAAAAGGCTGGCTGGTCAGAGCGCCTGCCGCTGAATGATCTGGTTTATTACGATCAGTGGGGGCGGCAGGGAGAGGAGGAAACTTTGGGGGAACGAATTATTAATGATAAGAGTTTCCCAAATTTATAAAGTTTTGTCGGAATGCAATAACATTACTCAAGGAGGAAAATGTTGATTGAAAAAGTTGGACATATAAAAAACCCGCTGACGGTTATCTCAATATTTGCAGCTATCGCAGAAACCAGTGGAACAACTGTATTACCTTTTATTGATCCGGATAAGCAGGAAATCTACATTTGGTTTTTGATGATATTTCCTATCTCTTTGGTAGCAGCGTTCTTTTTAACATTAAATTTTAACCATAGAGTTTTGTACGCACCTTCTGATTACAAAAATGAGCAACATTTTGTAAATCCTTATGGAGTAGCATCTCCTGAAGAACAGGGTAATAAATTGCAGGAGGAAGTCCAAGAAATTGAGGAAGGAAGTAATAATTCTGGGCGTGCTGTTGAAGGTGAGGCTAGTAGTAAATCGATAAACGAGTCTACTCAAACAACCAAAACAAACTTTACCAGATTGCGTCAGGTTATGGCCGATGTAACTTTAACGGAGAAGCTCGCAGTAAATAAACTTTCTAAAGAGCTTGGGATAAACTTTCAAACAGATGTTCGTGTGGTTCTGCCTAGTACGGGTGCTGCTGTTATTTTTGATGCATTTGGTGAGGGTGATAGAGAAGTACATGCAGTTGAGGTAAAACTTTTCAAAACAGAGCATGTAGACACCCACCGGCTATTGAAATCCATTGAGCAATCGGAAGCTCTTTCTGTTGATTTTGCAGAGCACTACGACAAGAAATTTATCCTGCATGTTTTTGTAGTTGTTGATAACCCAAGCGTGAAAATATCAAATTTAGAAAACTGGTTAAGTGTTTTTATACGGCAGTTCAAAGTAACAGTTAAGATTCATCTAACAACTTTGAATGACTTACAAAACCAGTATCAATACAGTCCATGAGACTATTGGTAATTTCATATGAGTTATTTTGCAGCTATTTGCGATTAATTTTTAACCTGCTCTTCTCAAGCAGGCCTATAACGCCATTTTCACCAATCAGGTGCCCAGCCCCTACAGTCACAAAGTAGGTTTTGTCTTCGTCTAAAAACCCTTTTACTTTTTCTGCCATGGTGATGTTTCGATCCGTAAACAGCTTGTCGAAATAGGCCTTGGATTCCGGGTATTTTTGTAGCGGCTCTTCAATCAGCAGTTTTTGCATAACGCTTGTGTCGCCAGTCTGCCAGGCTTTAAAGAGTTGCTTGGATAAAACCGGAAAGGACGGAAACTCATCAAGTGTTTGAGCCAGGGCCGCGTCGCCGTCATCTATATTGAGCAGCAATTCCATTTGTTGTTCGATGGTTTCCAGTTCGACGATCTGTTTGTTGCCCTTGGCGCGGCTGAGAAAATGCAGATCGATGCCGAACTGCGGCAGCATACCTAGATTCATCAGTTCCATACTGGTGAGTGACATGATGAGCATGCCGGGCTTTTGGCTCATAAAGAGGTGAGAGGGGAAGCCCTTTGTTGCCAGGTAGGACTCCAGTTTTTGTAATGTTTCTGGGTTTAGCTCGTCCTTGAGTGTGCGGCCGTCACTGTAGTTTCCCATTTTCTGCATGAGCAGTTGTGTTTTCAGCGGGTCGAGCGCGGTGACATCAATTTCGACGGCCAGCCTATCAGCTTCAGCAAAGGCTGTTTCGATATTGTGGCTCATGGGGTAGTAATCGGCATTGGCAAAGTGTACTGAGCCGAGTAGGTAAACGCTGCTGTTGTGGTCGCTAACTTTCCAAAGGAAGCCCTTGTTTTCGGCGGCCTGAACAAGTGAGGCGCAAAATGCGAGGGTTAAAAATACAATGAATTGACGTGTGGCTTGTAATGTTCTGATCATTTGAAACGTCCTGTAAGTGGCAGTGGCTAGTCAGACAGCTGAGTGACCTATTAAATCCATTGCCGTTGTTTGCTGTAGTAATAATACACAAATGCCATGGAAATGCTGCGCGCGGCGTGGAAACACAAAAAAGCAATCCACAGGCCATGGTTGCCCCAGGGGGTGAGCAGATACCAGGCGGGTAAAAATATGCAAAAGGAGGAAAATAGCATGGTGTTTTGCATGGCGCGGGCTTTGGTGGCACCAACAAAAATACCGTCCAGCAAAAAGCTCCAGGCCGCAGCGAAGGGCAGCAGGATCAGCCATGGCCAGTAGATCAATGTCGTTTGTACGACACTATCAATATCCGTTAGCAGGCCAATGATGGTTTCATCAAAGATGATGAGTGACAGGGTAAAAAATATTGATGTGTAGAGGCACCAGAGCGCACAACCGCGGTTGATTTGCTTGAAGGTTTGTAGATTGCGGGCACCAATCGCTCGACCTGACAACACCTCGGCAGCATTGGCGAAACCGTCCTGAGCGTAGGAAAACACCATCAGTAATGTCATTAAAATAGCATTGGCGCTGAGAGTGATGTCGTCCTGTTGGGCGCTGCGGGCGTAAAAAAACGAAATCGTAAACAGCAGGCACAGGGTGCGGATAAAGATATAGCGGTTGACGGTGAACAGTTGGCGGTAGTCGGCAACACGGAGCAGCTGTTGTTGTAAGGATTCATTGCCCATGTCGCGAGTGCTCTGCTTGACTACCCAAAGCCCTAGAATGACCAGGCTGTACTCTGCGATCAATGAGCCCCAGGCAACACCGGCGGTGAGCATGTCGAATTGCATAACGAATAGGTAATCAAGGCTAATGTTAATAAGATTAGCGATGATAGTGAGCGCTAACACTGTACGGGTTTTTCCGATGCTTAATAGCCAGCCGTAAATGACGTAGTGAGCAAGTGTTGCGGGGGCGGCCCAGATGCGAATATCACAATAAATGCGTGCCCATTTTTCGACCTCTGGGCTGGGCGACATATAGGCAAATGCTGCGCTAAAAAGAGGTGCTTGCAGCAAGATAATAACCCCGCCGATGCTGACGGCAACCAGCAGGGACTGCCATAACAACAGCCGGGTTTTTTGTAGATCATTGGAGCCATAGGCTTGCGCTGTGAGGCCGGTGGTGCCCATACGTAAAAAGCCGAAGGCCCAGAACATAATGTCAAAAATGACGGCCCCCAATGCAACGGCTCCTAAATAGTGAGCATGGCTCAGGTGGCCCAGAATAGCGGTGTCCACCAGGCCAAGAATTGGCACGGTGAGATTGGCTAAAATCATGGGGCCAGCAATTAGCCAGATGCGTTTATGCAGGGAGGAGGTCATAGTGTCGTTCTGTAACGTTGGCGAAAGCCTATATGAATGCTGATTAATCTAGGCAAAGGGGTATGAATTATCGACATAACGGGGGCAAACAACAACGGTCTGACTTGGCTCATTGCAGATTTTATGTGTGCGTGGTTATAATGTCGTGGGCGTCTTCTCCCTAATTTGAGGGCGCCGCGCTGTAACGTTGTAGAAAAGATAGATAGTTAAACTATAAATCTAACAACAAGCAGGAGGCGTGGAGGGATGTTGTCGAAAGCAATACCCTGTAGGCTCTGGATAGGGGTCTTACTGTTCTTGAGCCTGACCGTGAGGGCCGACTGGGAAGTCAATATGACGCCCGGTGTCACGGAGGTTAGCCAGCAGATCTATGACCTGCATATGATCATTTTCTGGATTTGTGTGATTATTGGCGTCGTCGTTTTCGGCATCATGTTCTGGTCCATCATCGCTCACCGCAAATCCCTTGGCGCAAAGCCCGCCACCTTCCATGAAAGCACCACCGTTGAAATTATCTGGACCGCTATTCCCTTTGCCATTCTTATTGGCATGGCCATTCCTGCTACCAGTGCGCTGATTAATATTTATGATCCCAGTGAGTCTGATCTTGATATTAAGGTGACAGGCTATCAGTGGAAATGGCACTACGATTACATAGAAGAAGGGGTCGGTTTTTTCAGTAACCTTTCAACGCCCACCGACGAAATATATAACCGTCGAGATAAAAACGAACATTATTTACTGGAAGTCGATGAGCCTCTGGTTGTGCCTATCAACAAGAAGGTGCGTTTTCTGGTAACGGCTAACGACGTGATCCACTCCTGGTGGGTACCGGAAATCGCGGTTAAAAAAGATGCTATTCCTGGGTTTGTGAATGAGGCCTGGACCATTATTCCCGAGCCAGGTATCTATCGAGGACAATGTGCAGAGCTGTGTGGCAAGGATCATGGCTTTATGCCCATTGTTGTTGAAGCGAAGACCCAGGAGGATTACGACGCCTGGATTGCTCAACGTCAGGAGGCTGCGGCCAAAGAGCGAGAGCTACGCGATAAGGTGTGGACGCTTGAGGGATTGATGGCGCGTGGCGAGAAGGTTTATGCCACTAATTGCGCAGCCTGCCATAACGCTGATGGTTCTGGTATCCCTCCTGCTTTTCCCGCGCTCAAGGGTAGCGCAATTGCTACGGGTCCGATACAGAGCCATATCGATATCGTTTTGAAGGGTAAGCCCGGTACTTACATGGCGGCCTTTGGGTCACAGCTAAGCCCGGTTGAACTGGCGGCTGTCATTACCTATGAGCGCAACGCCTGGGGCAACAGTAAGGGTGACATGATTCAGCCTGTCGATATTGCCAACATGCAAACCGCAGAATAGGAGGGATGACAGATGAGCGCAGTCTTGGAGTCACACGATCACAGTCACGATCATCACGGTCCTGCTAAGGGTTGGCGACGTTGGGTTTATACCACTAACCATAAGGACATCGGCACGCTGTATCTATGGTTCAGCTTTATTATGTTTCTAACTGGCGGCTGTATGGCGCTGGTGATTCGTGCGGAACTCTTTGAGCCTGGCTTACAGATTGTTGAGCCGGAGTTTTTTAACCAAATGACCACTATGCACGGCCTGATTATGGTTTTTGGGGCGGTGATGCCTGCATTTGTGGGGCTGGCAAACTGGCTTATTCCGATGATGATAGGCGCGCCCGATATGGCGCTACCACGGATGAATAACCTGAGTTTCTGGATATTACCTTTTGCATTTGCATTGCTGCTATCTACGTTGTTTATGGAGGAGGGGGCACCAAACTTTGGCTGGACGTTTTATGCGCCACTTTCAACAACCTATGCACCGTCGACGGTGACCTATTTTATTTTTGGGGTGCACATTATGGGTGCTTCGTCGATTATGGGTGCAATCAATATTATCGCCACCATTCTTAATCTGCGTACCCCGCAAATGACACTGATGAAAATGCCGCTATTTGTATGGACCTGGCTGATCACTGCGTATTTGTTGATTGCTGTCATGCCGGTGCTGGCCGGTGTGGTGACCATGATGTTGATGGATATTCACTTTGGAACCAGCTTCTTCAGCGCGGCCGGTGGTGGAGATCCCGTGTTATTCCAGCATGTCTTCTGGTTCTTTGGCCATCCGGAAGTGTACATCATGATTCTGCCGGCTTTTGGTATCGTCTCGCAGATCATTCCCACCTTCAGCCGTAAGAAGCTGTTTGGTTATACCTCGATGGTTTACGCCACCTCTTCTATCGCCTTTCTGTCGTTTATTGTCTGGGCTCACCACATGTTTACGGTGGGCATGCCATTGGCCGGTGAGCTGTTCTTTATGTATGCGACGATGCTGATTGCTGTACCGACCGGGGTAAAGGTGTTCAATTGGGTGGCGACTATGTTCAAAGGCGCGTTGACCTTTGAGACGCCCATGCTTTACGCGGTGGCCTTTGTGGTGTTGTTTACCATTGGAGGATTCTCCGGCTTGATGCTGGCCATTGCGCCGGTGGATTTCCAATACCATGATACCTATTTTGTGGTGGCCCATTTTCACTATGTGCTTGTGCCCGGGGCGATCTTCGGTATTTTTGCCGGAGTTTATTACTGGTTGCCCAAGTGGTGCGGCAATATGTATGACGAAAAACTGGGCAAGTTGCACTTCTGGCTATCATTTGTCGGAATGAATATGACCTTCTTCCCGATGCACTTTGTTGGCTTGGCGGGTATGCCGCGGCGCATTCCTGATTACGCCTTGCAGTTTGCCGATTTTAACCAGATCGCATCGGTAGGGGCCTTTATTTTTGGCACGACACAACTGCTGTTTTTATTCATTGTGATTAAAACGATTGTCAGTGGTAAAAAAGCCACCGCTGAAGTATGGGATAACCCGGAAGGGCTGGAGTGGACAATTCCTTCGCCTGCGCCCTATCACACTTTTTCAACTCCACCGGATGTGAAGTAGGTGGTTGAAGGAGCGTAAAGGATGAGTGAGAAACTGCCTGGCAATAAAAAGCCGATGAATCCAGTAAAACTGCTGGCCGTGGTGCTGGGTATGTTCTGTTTTGGTTTTTTGCTGGTGCCGATTTATGACGTGATCTGTGATGTGACTGGCCTTAATGGCAAAACGGGTGACCAGTACGTTGTTTCCGAAAGGCCTGCTGTGGATGAAACACGTTGGGTGACGGTGCAATTTACGACCAGTAATAACGCGGATATGCCCTGGCAGTTCAGCCCATCTGAAGTGAAAATGAAGGTACGTCCCGGGGAGATGCATGGTACCTATTTCGTGGCAAAAAATAACACCAATCAGCGAATGGTTGCTCAGGCTGTGCCGAGTGTTGCGCCTTTTTCGGTCGCTCAATACTTCCATAAAACCGAGTGTTTTTGCTTTAACCAACAGGTGCTTGAGCCGGGCGAAAGTGTTGAGATGCCACTGAAGTTTTTTGTTGATGCGGATATTCCGGACAGGGTTTCCAAGTTAACGCTGTCTTATACCCTGTTCAATTTGCCTGAGGTAGCGGCGAACTAGCGGTTCAAAGAACAATTGAAAGAACGTGTAAGGAGACAAAATATGTCAACTGACGGTTATCAAACCTATTACGTTCCCGAAAAAAGTCGGCTACCTATTTTTATGGCCATTGGCCTCGCTGTGACCGTAATTGGCGCTGGCACGATGATGAATGATCTGACCGCGGGTGTTGAGGACTCTTCTGCCCACTGGGTTATGTTTACGGGTTTTATCATTATAGCTGCAACGCTTTATACCTGGTTTGCCAAGGTGATCGCTGAAAATCATAGTGGTTTATATAGTGGGCAGTTGAACCGTTCTTTTGTCTGGGGCATGGGCTGGTTTATTTTCTCTGAGGTGATGTTTTTCGCTGCGTTTTTTGGCGCGCTGTATTATGTGCGTAATTTGGCCGTGCCCTGGTTGGCGGGTGAGGGGGATAAAGGCATCAGTGCTATGTTGTGGCCGGAGTTTCAGGCAGCCTGGCCGCTGATGGAGACGCCCGATGCCACTCAGTTCGCAGGCCCAAAAGAGGTTATTCATCCCTGGGGACTGCCGCTAGTCAATACAATTTTACTGCTGTCATCCAGTGTTACGGTGCATTTGGCGCATACGGCGCTGAAGGCTGGTAACCGGGCTCGCCTTAAGATGTGGCTGGCTATAACCATTGTATTGGGGCTGGCATTCTTGGGCTTTCAGATTGAGGAATATGCTGAAGCCTACAATGAATTGGGTTTGACACTGAAATCAGGTATTTACGGGTCTACTTTCTTTATGTTGACCGGTTTTCATGGTGCCCATGTAACCATTGGGGCCTTTATGTTAACGGTCATGCTATTGAGGGCATTTAAAGGACATTTCACGCCGCAGGAACACTTTGGTTTTGAAGCAGCTTCCTGGTACTGGCATTTCGTTGATGTGGTATGGGTCGGGCTGTTTATTTTTGTTTATATTATGTAGCCGCAGTGCTGTAGGTCTGACGTGTAAGGCTGAAGTTTTACCTGCAGGTGCGCTTCGAGCCATTAATACCAGGGCGCGCTGATAGTGAGTTGTCCTGTCCAAAGTCCATAACTGATAAGGCTCAACAGGGCGACTGCCAGTACGATACGTATACCCAGTAATTTGCGTGTACGGTCTCTGGAGCCCTGGTCTTTCAATAGAAAAATAACGCTGGCTGCCAGGCTGATGAGAATAGCTATAAAAAGAATCGCAATGGTCGGTTTCAGCCACATAGCAGTGTTCCACGGAGTTTATTTCGAATCTATCCTAACCTGTGGTGGAGACAAAAGACATTACGGCTAACTTTAGACCAAACTGGAAACTGACACTTTTTTATCTGCTATTTTTGCCCTTGTTGGTGGGGTTGGGTTTTTGGCAGTTGTATCGTGCCGACTACAAGCAGGGCTTGCAGGATCTTTATGACCAGCGCGTGGTGGCCGCGCCCGTTTCGCTGACGCAACTGAAGTCGACTGAGGACGTCAGTTATCACCCTGTAAAGCTGCGCGGACAATTTGATAATCAACATGTATTTCTATTGGACAATCGCGTTTATCAGGGGCGCCCTGGCTATGAAGTTATTTCTTCCTTCGAGTTAGTGCCTAAGCTTTTGTTAGCCGGTTGGGGAGAGGTTGAGCGTATCTGGGTAAATCGTGGCTGGGTTCCGATGCAGGCGGAGCGATATATTTTGCCAACGATTGAGCCGATTGAAGGCGTTCGAGAAATCATCGGGCAAGTCGTGTTGCCTGCGGAGACGTTTGTGCTGACTGAGGTTCCTTTATCAGGGCAATGGCCTGAGGTGATTCAACGCGTTGAGCTGGATCGCATGAACAACAGGTCTGGGTTGTTGCCGGGGTTTCCATATCTCCTAAGGTTGGCTGAAACTGATCCAACAAGCTTTCAGGTGAATTGGCAGCCTGTAAATACGGCTCCGCAAAAAAGCTTGGGTTATGCCGTACAGTGGTTTTTAATGGCTTTGGTGCTAACAGGCCTGTTTATTTGGGCGGGTTTTAAAAGAACGGATGAGTGAGGTATGAGTGACTGATGTAACCAGCCCAAAGGGCAAATCCAACCGATATATACCGATACTTTTATTTCTGGTGGCAGGCCTGCCGGTGATTGTTGCTTTCGTGATGTACTTCACTAATAGCATGGTGCCGCAGGGGCGAACCAATAAGGGCATGTTGATCATTCCGCCGTTATCAGTTGCGCAACTACAGTTGAATTTACAGCAGGCCGGTCAGGGCGATGTTGAAGGTAAATGGCAATTAATTGTTTTTGGAGAAAATAGCTGCGCCAGTACCAGCTGTCAGGCCGAGCTACATAAGGCGAGGCAAGTAAATGTAGCGCTCGGACGTGAAGCCGATCGGGTGGTAAGGCATTACATCAATATTGGTGGAGAACTTGATGGCGAGGCTGTGGAGGCTTTTAAGGCCAGCTACCCGCGCTTACACCTAAGTCACGCCAGTTATATGGCGTTTGAGGTGTTTCTCGATAATGAGCTAGCAGCCGGAAAAGCGCTCGGAGAAAGTTATATTTTCATCAGCGATCCACTGGGTAACGTGATGATGTATTACATGCCGCAGAATCCTGGCGGTGACGTGCTTGATGACCTGAAGAAACTGCTGAAGGTTTCTAAAATTGGCTAATCGTGCTGCATCCAATTCAGCGAAACCGCGTGCTTTTTATCTGACGTTGGTTGCCACCGGCTTTACAATGGTGGTGGTGATGTTGGGGGCTTACACCCGTTTGGTTGATGCTGGACTGGGCTGCCCCGACTGGCCGGGTTGTTATGGTTTTTTAACGGTGCCGCAGAGTAGCGAAGCGATTGAAATTGCCGAGCAGCGCTTTCCCGACAGCCCTGTTGAGGTGGAAAAGGGCTGGCCGGAAATGGTACATCGTTATGCGGTTGGTATTTTAGGCTTATTGGTTTTGGCTGTGGCCAGTATGGCGACAGTCCGGCGCCTGCGAGGTGAAACCGGGCAACCGTTCAAGCTGCCTCTGTTGTTGCTGGCGGTGATTATTGCACAGGCTCTATTTGGCATGTGGACGGTGAC
This sequence comes from Gammaproteobacteria bacterium F7, assembly GCA_001593685.1. Lineage (GTDB taxonomy): Bacteria > Pseudomonadota > Gammaproteobacteria > Pseudomonadales > IMCC2047 > IMCC2047. The sequence continues at coordinate 43,885 of LUKI01000007.1, read as the reverse complement.
GTTGAAGCTATGGCCGCAGATTGTCACAGGGCACTTGTTAGGCGGATTTGCCACACTGAGTTTGCTGCTGCTGTTAACCTTGCGCTATCGACAATACCATTGGCAGGCTTCTGCTGAGCGCTTATCGGCATGGCGTGGCCTTAAGCCATGGGCCATATTGGGTTTAGTGATTGTGTTACTGCAAATCAGTCTGGGTGGTTGGACCGCGTCTAATTATGCTGCCTTTGCCTGTTATGACCTGCCTACCTGTCAGGGTCAGTGGTGGCCTCAGATGGACCTGGTGGCAGGATTTAATTTATGGCAGACGGTGGGACCTAACTATCTGGGTGGGCTGATGGATAATGAGGCGCGAGTTGCGATTCACATGGTGCACCGTGTCGGCGCCATTGTAACTAGCCTTTATTTAGTGCTACTGATCGTATGCCTTTATCGTGTAGCTGCCAATACGCCGATGCGCACATTGACGCACTGGCTACTGGCCGCCCTGATCCTTCAAATATTACTGGGGCTTAGTAATGTTTACTGGCATATTCCGGCGTCGATTGCCGTGGCGCATAATGCCGGAGGTGCACTGCTGTTGATGATGATGGTAGCCTTGAATTACTATTTGAGGACGGCGCAAGCAAACAGGGGGTGAGGCATGGCGGAAGCATTAGCAGAAGTCTCCGAGCAACGGGCAAGCTGGCACGATTATCTTGAAATGTGTAAACCGAAGGTGGTGGCCTTAATGCTACTGACTTCGGTGATCGGCATGTTTTTATCCACCACTGCAATGGTACCGCTGGATATCCTTGTTTTTGGTAACCTCGGCATTGCACTAGCCGCTGGCTCTGCGGCAACGGTTAATCATATCGTTGATCGTCAGATTGATCTGATGATGACGCGTACCCACAAGCGACCCATGGCTCAGGGGCGGGTAAAATTGCCGCAGGCGGTTGCCTTTGCTTTTGTTGTGGGAGTGCTGGGCATTAGTATTTTGGCATTGCTGGTTAATCCGCTAACTGCCTGGCTGACGTTAGCGTCGTTGATTGGGTACGCCTTCATTTATACGGGGTTTTTAAAGCGCGCAACCCCTCAAAACATTACCATTGGTGGCCTTTCGGGTGCGGTGCCACCGCTGCTGGGCTGGACATCCGTTACCGGCTCCCTCGATCCCCATGCGCTGTTGTTAGTGCTGATTATTTTTGCCTGGACTCCTCCTCATTTTTGGGCGCTGGCGATTCATCGTAAAGACGAGTATGCCAAAGTTAAAATCCCTATGCTGCCGGTTACCCACGGTAAACAATTTACAGCCCTGCATATTCTGCTTTATACGTTAATTATGATCGCAGTGAGTTTGTTGCCCTTTGTGACGGGCATGAGCGGGCTGCTGTATCTGGTTAGTGCGCTGGTGCTGGGGGGGCGGTTTTTATACTGGGCTATTGTCTTGGTGCGCGGTAATAATGCCCATGCGCCGCTTAAAACCTTCCGTTACTCAATTACCTATTTGATGCTGATGTTTTTGGCGATGTTGGTGGATCATTATCTGTGAGTAATAAGCGAACAAAAACTAATGTGCAACGCACGGTTGTTATTCTGGTGTGCGTCATGGTGGTTTTTGTCGGTGCCGCTGTGTCGCGTATTTTGCGTTCTCCGGCTCCGGAGGCGCCACCTGTTGCGACTGTTAATAGCGCAGCATTACAGCAGCAGGGAGTTTTTATCCGCCCTGTGCCAAAGGTGCTTGAGGAGTTTCAATTAACCGGTGCTGATGGGCTGCCTTTTACGATAGATAACTTTAAAGATCGGTGGAGCCTGGTATTTCTGGGTTTTACCCAGTGTCCGGACATTTGTCCGACGACAATGGCGCTGTTTAAACAATTGCAGGCACGCTGGCAGGGCTCTGAACTGGGTCATATCCAATATGTATTGCTATCTGCTGACCCGGAACGCGACACGCCCCGGAAATTGCGAGAGTACTTGAACTTCTTTAGTTCAGACTTTGTTGGGGTTACCGGCTCTGTATCGGCGGTGGCGGCTTTTGCGAAACAGCTTAATGGTGTTTTTGCCCGTGTGCCGCAGGATAATGGGGATTACCTGATTGATCACAGCGCCAATATTATGATCATTAACCCAAGCGGGCAATTTCATGGTTTTGTTCGGCCGCCCCATACAGTGGCGCAGTTTGAGTTGGTGATGAGAGCGGTTATTTCCGCTGACTAATTAAGGCCACGGCCTGTTATTTGATGTCTCTCTGACCCTTCAGCGGCAGCGCGTAAACTAATAGAAATAATCCTGTTGCACCGACGACAATCGATGGCCCGGTGGGCGTATCCCATTGCAATGAGCCGAATAATCCCATCATTACTGCCAGGCAGCCAAGCAGGCTTGAGAGTGCTGCCATGGTTTCAGGGGTATTGGTCAAGCGCCGGGCGCAGGCAGCGGGAATAACCATCAATGAGGTGATGAGTAAGACGCCGACAATCTTCATGGCGACGGCTATCACAATGGCAATTAGCAGCATTAATAGCAGGCGGATCCAAAGCACGGGATAGCCTTCGGCTTGGGCGAGGTCTTCGTCGACCGTGATAGCGAGTAATGGGCGCCAGAAAACCAGTAGCAGGCTAAGAATGGCGGCCACACCGATATAAATCCATAGTAGTTCATCGCCGGTGACGGTAAGCAGGTCGCCGAACAAATAGCCCAGCAGGTCGACGCGAACCTCTAGCAAACTGATGGCAATCAACCCCAGTGACAGCGAACTGTGAGCAAGAATGCCGAGTAGTGTGTCGGTGGAAATAATTTTACGCTGTTGCAGGGCGACCAGCAGGGTAGCGAGTAACACACAGCTGACAATGACGGCAATGTTGAGGTTGGCATCAAAAGCAATGCCCAGTGCGATGCCGAGCAGTGCCGAATGCGCCAGAGTGTCGCCAAAGTATGACATGCGTCGCCATACCACAAAGGAGCCTAGTGGTCCTGCGACCAGAGCGACACCAAGCCCGGCAAGCAGCGCGCGCCACAAAAAATCAGCCATGCTTGCAGCCCTCATGGTGGTGGTCGTGAATCACATTGCCTTCGGCGTCGTGGTCATGGTCATGGTGGTGAGCATAAAGGGCTAACTCTTCGCTGGCTTCAATACCAAATAACTCACGGTAGACCGGGTCGTTGCTGACCTGCTCCGGGTGACCGGAGCAGCAAATATGGTGGTTCATGCAGATCACACGATCAGTGCCAGACATGACCAAATGCAAGTCATGGGAGACCATCAGCACGGCACAGCCCAGCTTTTCGCGCAGTTTGGAGATCAGCCGGTATAGCTCTGTCTGGCCGTTAATGTCGACACCTTGCGCGGGTTCATCCAACACTAGCAAATGGGGTTTTCGCAGTAGTGCGCGGGCTAGCAAAATACGCTGTAGCTCACCGCCGCTAATGCTCTGCATGGGGCGCTCCAGAGTATGTTGCGCGCCGACTTTCTGAAGCGCATCATCAATGTCGTCTGCGTTGACTCCCTTGGTCATTTTAAGGAAGCGCTTAACCGTGAGCGGTATGGTTTTTTCCAAATGTAGACGTTGCGGCATGTAGCCAATGCGCAGACCCGAGCGTTTTTTTATTTTGCCGCTGGAGGGGCGAATTAAGCCGAGAATGGCCCGCACCAGGGTCGTTTTACCCGCCCCGTTTGGGCCGATTAATGTGATAATTTCACCGGCAGCCAGATCAAGACTAATCTGGTCGATAATGGCTCGGCGGCCAATGCGTACAGACAGTTTGTCGAGGGACAGTATGGAGTCAGTCATTAATTATCCGGCCTGTTTTACTGCTGGCAACACTGGCACAGGCCGGAGATTTCAATTGTGTTCTGGTCGATGCTAAAGCCGTACTGATGAGCGTTCTCGGCAATTGCATCGGTAATGGCTGGCGCTTCAATTTCAATCGCAACGCCACAGTCGCGACATAATAAAAATTGGCTGACATGAGGATGTGATGACAAGCTACAGCCGATAAAAGCATTCTGGGAGGCAATGCGGTGCACCAGACCCTGTGCGAGTAAAAAGTCCAGTGCTCGATATACCGTAGGCGGTGCGGCCGTTTGACCTTCTGTGCTAAGCATGCCGAGAATATCGTAAGCTCCGAGAGGCTTGTGACTTTGCCAGATCAGCTCAAGCACCTTTTCGCGAATTGGTGTAAGGCGTACCTTGTTCTTCTGACAAACCTGCCGTGCTCGTTGCAGGGCATTTTTTTTGCATTTTTTATGATCGTGCTGGGAGCAGGGAATGGGTGTTGTGGTTTTTTTTGTCATGTGTATGCCAAACAGAGAGTTACTCACTAGGTAAAATTTGATACATTATAACATTAATTTTTTCTGCCGCCATGATGGCTTTTTATATTGGAGTAATGAATTTGAGTACTTGCTGGCTTGGGCTTAGGGCCTGGCGATTCCCTTTAATTATTTGCCTGTTGTTATTGGCGCCCTTTGCAAGTGCGCAGCAAACACTCAATGTGCTAGCCAGCATCAAACCGCTACAACTGATTGCTCAGGCATTAACGCAGGATATCACTGATACTCAAGTATTGCTGCCACCGGGTGTCACTCCCCACGATTACGCTCTTAAACCATCGGACTTAAAACGTGTTTATGCCAGCGATGTGTTAATTTGGCTAGGCTCGGAAGTTGAACCTTACCTGGCTAAACCAGCGACGATGTACCAAGGTGAGCAACTGGCAACCTGGCAATCAAGCGAAAATTCGCATGAGGAAAACCATGATCATGACCATCATCATGATGGCCATGATCACTTGTATGGTGACCCGCATATTTGGTTCAGCCCTGACCAGGCCGCCTCTATTGCGCGGCAGTTAGCGGGTGTGCTGATTGCCAAGGATCAGCAGAACGCATCGCGTTACCAGCAGAATTTGACCGATTTTCTGACGCGGGTTTCCCGGAAGGATGTTGAAATAAAAGCACAGCTGGCTGATCAGTTACCTGCGTATCTGGTTGCCCATGACGCCTATAGCTACTTCGAAGAACATTATGGTTTGAAACATGTGGCGGCGATTAGTGACACACCGGAAAGCAAACCGGGAGCGCGAGGGTTGCTGACATTGCGACGGTTAATTGCTGAGCAACAGATACGTTGTTTATTCATTGAACCCCAAACGGACCAACGTATCGTATCGATTTTAGCGGAGAATAACGCGTTGCAGGTTTATTCGCTGGATCCAATGGCTAACGAAATTGGTGTTTCGGATACGGGCTATGAGAATTTTTTACAGGACACGGCCGACCGCTTTTCTCAGTGCCATTGGTAACCAATGACCGTAATTAAAGGCGTTATTTATTTATTGTTAACATTACCAGTGACCATTTTGACACTGGTTTTGGCGCTGTTGCTGGCGTTGTTGAAACTGGTTATCCCGATTGATGTGTCGCAACGTTTTTTGACGGTTGTACTACTGGCAGTGGCGGAGACTTGGGCCATTACTTGCCGCTTTTTTTACCGCTGTGTTCATGGCATAAACTGGGATGTGCAGGGTGTTGCTGGCCTGTCGCGGCGGCAGTGGTATTTACTGGTGTGCAACCATCAGTCCTGGAGTGATATACCCATCTTGTTGTTTTTGTTGGGAGGGCGCATTCCGGTTTTTCGTTTTTTTGTGAAACGGCAAATGCTATGGGTGCCGATTGTAGGGTTGGCCTGCTGGGCGATGGAATTTCCTTTTATGCGACGTTATAGCCGTGAGCAATTGGAAGCAAAGCCTGAGTTGCGAGGCAAAGATCAGCAGGCAACGCAGTTGTTCTGCGAGCGTATGAAAAAGCATCCTGCCACTATCGTTAATTACCTTGAGGGTACACGTTTTACGCAGGCTAAACATGACCGTCAGGCATCGCCTTATCGGCATTTACTAAAGCCTAAAAGTGGAGGGGTTGCCTATGTGGTGACGCATCTCGGAGAGCGGGTTTCTACGCTCGTTGATGTCACCATTATTTACCCTGTCGCCAAGGGCTTTTGGGCGTTTTTGTCGGGGCAACTGGGCGCGGTAAAGGTGCGAATAAAATTACGAAAAATTCCCGAGACCTTTAAATCGGGTGATTATCAAAACTCGGAGTCCTTCCGCCAGCAGTTTCAACAATGGGTAGGTGAAATCTGGCAGCAGAAGGATGAGTTGATTGCGGCGGAGCTAAAGCGACGTTAGTAAAGCCTTAATCCCAGGTAAAAATAGTCCACTTGGGTATCAGCGAGCGGGGCTCGTCAACGCGCATAAACTGATCACCGCCATCCTCGGCGACCAGATAATAGGGTTTGCCGTTTTTTGGGAAAACTTTCAGAGCATAGGTGAAGCCGTTAATACGATACTCATGTACTACTTTGTCTTCCATCTGACGGATAATAACCTCTGGTTCGGACGGGTCATCAGCGGCAAAGCTGGTGATTGGCAGTATGCTCAGTACGGTAATGGCCAAGATTTTTTTAATCATTTCAACTCCTCTGAATGAAACTGTATAGAATATACCTCCATTGTACGCTTGATACCCTATTTACTCACTGATCAGTAGCAAATTCATGACTGAAAAAACCACTGTTCCACTCGTTCTTGTTGATGGCTCCTCCTATCTATATCGAGCATTTCACGCCATGTATAAAGCCGATTTACGCACCTCCTCTGGTATGCCGGTTGGTGCTGTGCGTGGTGTAACCAGCATGTTACGGCGCCTGAAGCAGGATTATCCTGGCAGTACGATAGCTGTGGTATTTGATGCCAAGGGCAAGACTTTTCGTGACGAAATGTATAGCGAATATAAGGCGCAACGCCCGCCAATGCCTGATGATATGCGGCCGCAAATTGAGCCGATTCATAACATTGTGCGGGCCATGGGGATGCCGCTACTAATGGTTGACGGTGTCGAGGCCGATGACGTGATGGGCACACTGGCGCATCAGGCCACTGACCAGGGGATTGATGTCGTGCTATCCACTGGCGATAAAGATATGGCGCAGTTGGTTAATCAGCACGTGACGCTGGTTAATACCATGACTGAAACGGTGATGGACGTTGACGGAGTAAAAGAAAAGTTTGGTTTGCCGCCGGCGTTGATCATCGACTTTCTTGCTTTGATGGGGGATAAGGTTGACAACATTCCGGGTGTGCCGGGGGTGGGTGAAAAGACGGCGTTGGCTCTGTTGCAGGGTTTAGGTGGTCTTAAAGAAATCTACGCTAACTTAGATAAGGTGGCAGACCTTGGCTTTCGCGGTGCAAAAAAAATGCATGAGAAGCTGGAAGCTAATAAAGAACTGGCTTTTTTGTCTTATCAGTTGGCGACAATCAAGTTAGACGTCGAGTTGGATTTAGGCCCGCAGGATCTGGTTATGCAGGCGGAAGATCGAGAAGCGCTGCTGGCATTGTTTAACGAGTTAGAATTCAAAACCTGGATTGATGAATATAAGCGCTCGGCAGATGACAATGGTCTGGCTGCGTCACCTGAAAAAGTGACAGAAGCAGACTATCAAACAATATTAAGCAAAGCAGAGCTGGACGACTGGGTGGCGCGGCTGAGTGCTGCAGAGTTGATCGCCTTTGATACAGAAACCACCAGCCTTAACTATATGGAAGCGAAGCTGGTTGGTGTCTCTTTTGCGGTGGAAGCGGGTCAGGCTGCCTATGTTCCCTTTGGGCATGATTACCTGGGAGCGCCGGAGCAGCTTTCCCAAGAACAGGTGCTGGAAGCATTGAGACCTATTCTGGAGTCTGATAAACATAAAAAGCTGGGGCAGAATCTCAAGTATGATATGAGTGTGCTGGCGAACCATGGTATTCATTTACGCGGTGTTGCCGAAGACACTATGCTGCAATCCTATGTGCTGGATTCCACCCAGCGTCACAACATGGACGCACTGGCTGAGCGACACCTTGATCACACCACTATCCACTTTGAAGATATTGCCGGTAAAGGCGCTAAGCAGCTGACTTTTAATCAAATTAATCTGGAGCAGGCCGGCCCCTATGCAGCCGAAGATGCTGATATTACTCTGAGACTGCATCAGACCCTGCGACCGCAGCTGCAGGCTGAACCGCGTTTGCTGCAAGTTTATCAGGATATTGAACTGCCACTGCTGCATGTGCTGTCAGGTATTGAGCGTAATGGTGCGATGATCGACAGTGACATGCTGTTCAAGCAGAGTCAGGAACTCGCCGAGCGGATGCAGCAACTGGAGTGTCAGGCCTTTGATCTGGCCGGGGAGGAGTTTAACCTCGGCTCACCGAAACAGTTGCAGGCTATTTTCTATGAGAAACTGGAGCTGCCAGTACTGAAAAAAACGCCAAAAGGGCAGCCCTCTACCGCGGAGCCGGTACTACAGGAATTAGCGCTCGACTACGATTTACCGCGGGTAATTTTAGAGTATCGTAGTCTGAGCAAGTTGAAGTCCACCTATACGGACAAACTGCCGGCGCAGGTAAATTCAAAAACCGGGCGGGTGCATACCTCCTATCATCAGGCGGTCACCGCTACCGGGCGCTTATCTTCTTCCGACCCAAATCTGCAGAATATTCCAATTCGAACCGAAGAAGGCCGCAAAATTCGCGATGCCTTTATCGCCCCCGAGGGCTATAAACTGATTGCTGCGGATTATTCGCAGATTGAGTTGCGAATTATGGCTCACCTTTCGCAGGACCAGGGCTTGCTGGATGCCTTTGCGCAGGGGCTGGATGTGCACCGTGCCACTGCTTCGGAGGTGTTTGATACGCCCTTTGATGAGGTTACGGATGAGCAACGGCGTAGTGCCAAGGCGATTAACTTTGGCTTAATTTACGGCATGTCGGCCTTTGGTTTGGGACGTCAGCTGGGTATCGGTAGAAACGATGCTCAACGCTATATCGATATGTATTTCGACCGTTATCCTGGTGTGCTTCGCTATATGGATAATATCCGTGTCGATGCTTCCGAAAAGGGGTATGTTGAAACGCTATTTGGGCGGCGCTTATACCTGCCCGAAATTAATGCCAGCAATGGCATGCGTCGTCAAGCTGCCGAGCGCACAGCCATCAATGCGCCGATGCAGGGCACGGCGGCAGACATTATTAAAAAGGCTATGATTGCTGTCGATCAATGGCTGGCGGAGTCAAGTTTTGATGCCAAGGTGATTATGCAGGTTCACGATGAACTGGTGCTGGAAGTGGCCGATAGCGATGTTGAGTTGGTGTCTCAGGGCTTGAATCAATATATGAGCGAAACGGTAAAGCTCGATGTGCCGTTGTTGGTTGAGGTGGGAGTTGGTGAAAATTGGGGACAGGCGCACTGATAGTTGAGGCGGCATATAAAAAAGTGAAAACTTTTTGAACTTTGCTGGTAGGTCAGCGTCCGAAGGTATAAGTAACCTCGTTACTTGCTAAATTTCCCCTAAGTTTAGCTTCATGGACTCCGGTGAACCCCCACATCTTAGCCGGAGATGTTGACCCCATGCGTTTACCCCAAGGACGTATGGGGTTTTTTTATGGCGTTGTTATTGAGATACCTTTGATTGAGGCGAGCAAGTTTTTCTTTGTTTTGTCAGTCTGTTTCAATATCCAGCCATTCAGACAGTTTGTCGCGTGCTTCATCCAGGCCCATTTTTTGGGTGGCAGAAAAAAGTTGGACTGAGACGTGGTCCAGGTCTTTCAAGTCGCGCTGTACTTTTAGCAGTGTAGATTTAGCGGCGCCAAATTTTAACTTGTCGGCCTTGGTGAGCAGGATATGCACTCTCAGCTGGCTTTGCTTGGACCAGCTCAGAATCATACTGTCAAAGTCTGTCAATGGGTGGCGAATATCCATAATGAGAAATAGCCCCTGAAGGCTTGAGCGCTCACGCAGGTAAGCGTCAATAAAGTTTTCCCATTGGCGTTTCACGGCTAATGGCACCTTGGCATAACCATAACCAGGCAAATCGACGATACGTTGCTGTTCTGAAACGGTTGAAAAGAAGTTAATTAGCTGGGTTCGCCCGGGTGTTTTACTGGTTTTGGCCAGCTTGCCGTGTTGTGCAATGGCATTGATGGCGCTGGACTTGCCGGCGTTAGAGCGCCCAGCAAAGGCGACTTCAAGCCCCTCGTCGATGAGGCATTGGGAAAGTTTAGCGGCACTGGTTATAAAGGTGCTGCCCTGAAAGGGGTTGGTTTTTGGTTTAGCTGAGTTCATGCTCGCCATTATAGGGTAGCGATTAGGCGATGTATCTAGGCAGTTCCTGAATAAATTTATACTGCTTTTATCTGTATGTCTTTAAGGGTAAGGGGGCTGAGGCGTATTAAGTGCGGCGTTAGGTTTTTTTGTAGGGTGATTATTTATTGTGAATTGCTTTCTGGTTTTGTAGCGGCAATATAGGTCTGCTCAGAGGTTTTTCGACAGATTTTGAGTGAAAGGCGCGTTAATTATGTTGCTTTGTATTCAGCAGGTATTTACAGGCGTAGGCTCCCGTTGATGGATTTTATGGTATATAATCCGCCGAGTTTGGCTATTTGCAATGGTTTAGGTTGTGCCTTGTTCGATTGATATGAGTCATAGGCCGTTGCGATAATGACATTATAATAAGCCGTTTTGTTTATCTAAAAATTGTTGGGAATGTCGATGAAAAAATTATTTTTGGGCCTATTGGTATTGATGGGCGTGTCGGGTTTGGCTGTTGCCGAAGGTGATGCCCAAGCAGGGAAAACAAAAGCAGCTGCCTGTGCCGGTTGTCACGGTGCAGACGGAAATAGTGCCGTTGCGGCGTTTCCAAAACTGGCTGGACAGAATGTTAAATATTTGATCAAGCAAATGAATGATATTAAATCGGGTGCGCGTCCTGTGCCAACAATGGCGGGCCAGCTGGATGCTAAGACTGATCAGGATATTGAAGATATTGCAGCTTACTTCTCAAGCCAGTTTGTTAGTGTCGGTGCTGCAGATAAAGAGTTGGTTAAGCTGGGTGAAAAAGTTTACCGCGCTGGAACAAAAGAGTCTGGTGTTTCGGCTTGTACGGCTTGCCACTCGCCAACAGGCAAAGGTAACGCAATGGCTGGTTTCCCGTCATTGAGCGGTCAGCATGCGGATTATATTGCTGCGCAGCTGCGCGCTTTCCGTGAAGGTGAGCGTACTAACGATGGCGATGCAAAAATGATGCGTAGCGTAGCGTTCCGTTTGACGAATAAAGAAATTGATGCAGTATCTAGCTATATCTCTGGCCTGCACTAATTTTAAAGCTGGTTAGAAAAAGGGTGGCACTGGCTGCCCTTTTTTTTGGCTGAAAAATGGCAATTTGTAAAAAAAAGACGATCATTTAATGGTAATGCTTGTCATACCGCTGTGCCCTTCACGGCTTAATGAAAGCAAAACTCAAACAAGGAGTAATAAATGTTAAAGGCAGTTAAAGGCTGGTTGCTGTGTTTTTTGATGATTCCCGTGGTTGCTTGTGCTCAGGTGGATGCGCCCTATAAAGAAGGAGAGCACTATGTTGAGCTGCCTGACCCGGTAGCAACCTCGGATACCAGTAAAGTGGAGGTGGTTGAGCTTTTTTGGTATGGGTGCCCGCATTGCTATGCATTAGAGCCATCTGTTGTGGCGTGGAAGGAAAAAATGCCCTCGTATGTGAAGTTTGTGCAGATGCCGGCAGTGCTTAATAAAAGTTGGGAAGTTCATGGTCGCGCATATTATGCCGCTAAGTCTCTGGGGGTTTTAGATGCAACCCACCAGGCTTTATTTAACGAGATACATGCAAAGCGTAATCCGCTTTACTCTCAGCAGCGCCTGGCCCAGTTTTACGCGGGATATGGTGTAACAGAGGAGGCTTTTAATAAAGCGTATAACTCTTTTCCTGTGAGTGCGCAGATCAGCCGTGTGAAAAAAGCGCAACGTGAGTATCGCGCCACGGGAGTGCCTTTGTTTATTGTTAATGGTAAGTATAAGGTGTCAGGCACTATGAAGGCAGGCGCTAACGGTTTGTTCGATGTGGTTGACTACCTTGTTGAGCGCGAACGAGCCGCTAACTAGGCCCCTTACTGGGCTGAATAGCAGGTAAATAGTAATGCTGAGACATTTTTCCAGCCATATCAAGCGTCCATCGAGGCCTGTGCCCGCCGCGGTGAAGACTTTTCCTCGGCAAGGTCCGGAGGTGCTAGGTGAGGCGTCGAGAAAGAGTTTGCGACTGCTTACCTATAATATGCAAGTGGGTATAAATAGCCGCGCTTTTCGGCACTATTTAACTCGCAGCTGGCAGCACTTTTTGCCTCACGCTGGACGAGTGGAGAACCTTGATAGTATCGCCAATATGTTGGCGGGGTTTGATGTGGTTGCCTTGCAGGAAGCCGATGGTGGCAGTATCCGTACAGGGCATTTAAATCAGGTTAAATACTTGGCGGAAATGTCAGGTTTTCCCTATTGGTATCAGCAGCTAAATCGTAATTTAGGACGCTTTGCCCAGCACAGTAACGGGCTGTTAAGTCGGGTCAAGCCGGAATTGATTGCGGATCATAAACTACCTGGCCGATTGCCGGGACGCGGTGCTATTTTTATGCGCTACGGAAAAGAGGATGAATCGCTGGTCTTCGTAGTGCTGCATTTGTCTTTGGGGCGGCGTGCGCAGCTCGATCAGCTGGCCTATGTGAAGGAGTTGATCTCCGACCATAAGCATGTTGTGATCATGGGAGACCTTAATACGTGTGCAGAAAAAATTCTGCATTTGTCGCCTCTCAGAGATGCTAAATTCCAGAGCCCTGAGGGGGCCGGTAATACCTACCCTAGCTGGCGGCCCGTTTCTAACCTTGATCATATTTTAGTTAGCCCTGATTTACGTGTTAAGTGGGCTGAAGTTGTGCCTTATGCCCTGTCAGATCATCTACCGTTAGCGGTTGAGATAGAGATGCCAAACGGTCACTTGGGGCTGCATTAGACCTCGGGCTCATCTGCGAGAGCTTTCTGCTCTTCGTTTCTTTAATTCTAAGTGTTACAGTTAACGACGGGCGTTCGTCCGCATGTTATATAGATAACAGGGTCTGTTTCACACAATAAAATTGGGTGCTTTTGTTGTCGTTGTTGCAATATAAAGCTGTGTGGTTGTTGTGTTGCCAGCTAGATGGGCCGATTAATAGTACTTATTACGTGGGGCATTAAACCTTGACCAGGGTTGGTTTTGAAAAGCATGGCGACAAAATTTTATTGCTATGGTTATTAATGCTTTTTGCGGGCTTAGTCTTTGCGTCCGGCGAAGACGTTGAGGAACTTTCCTATTTATATGGTGGCGATGACTTTGTCAGTATCGCTACCGGTCACCGTAAGCGAGTGGCGGAGGCACCAGCGGTTGCAAGTGTGATAACTGCTAAAGAAATTGAAGCGATGGGCGCCCAAAGCCTGAGCGACGTTTTAGAGACTGTTCCTGGTCTCCATATCTCTTTGACCGAATCTAATTATAACCCCGTTGTTGTTATGCGTGGTGTGCGGTCAGATTTGAATCAACAGGTGTTATTTCTAATAAATGGCTTGCCGATAAAAAATGCCGCCTTAGGTGATCGTGGAGAGGTATTAAGAGCTCAATCCATAAAAAGTATCGCGCGGGTAGAGGTAATCAGGGGGCCGGGGTCAGCCATGTTTGGTGCTGACGCCCTGTCTGGCGTCATTAATATTATTACTAAATCTGCGGCAGATATACCGGGCCTTGAGGTGGGTGGCTCGGCAGGTAGTTTCGATAGTAAACATGCGTGGCTACTTTATGGCGGTAAGGCTGCGGACTGGGATATTGCCTTTGGTTTTGATGCAGAAAAAACCGCTGGTTTTCGGCCCAAGATTAACGCTGATCAACAAACGTTCCTTGATGCCTCGATGCTAACGTCGGCTTCGCTCGCTCCAGGGAGGGGGAATCTGGGGCGTGAGAGTGTTAGTGTGTTTGTTGATGCGGAAAAGTCCGAGTGGCGTATTAGGGCTTCCTACCAGGGTGTTTTCAATCAGCAAACGGGCGCGGGGCTGGCCGGGGCTCTTGATCCTGATGGTGAGGGTGATGCAAGGCGTTTTACATTTGATGCAACCTATCATCAAGAGCGCCTCACTGAAAACTGGAGTGCGACAACAACATTTAGCTTTTATGATTTAGCCTTTCTAGGTGGTCCCTATACTCTTTATCCGGCAGGTGCGTTTGGTGCTTTTCCAAATGGTATGATTGGCAATCCGCGGTTGTTTGAGCGGCATTATGGTATTGATTTTACAACCTTCTATACGGGCTTTGATGGGCACACTGTTCGTTTGGGCGCGGGTTATCGATATAATGACTTGTACCGGGTTGAGGATGCCAGAAATTTTGATTTAAGTGGGGGCGTTGTTCCTGTTGACTTGGGTGCGGTGCGTCGTGTTTCCGAAGCCGATGCTTTCAATACAGAGAGCCTCCGCAGGCTTAGCTATTTGTTTGTTCAGGACGAGTGGCGCTTAACGAGCGATTGGGTGCTGTTTGCGGGGGCTCGATACGACCATTTTTCAGATTTTGGTGGTACGTTTAATCCGCGCTTGGCCGTTGTTTGGGTCAATAGTCACCTGACAAGTAAGTTTTTATACGGACGTGCCTTCAGGGCCCCCTCCTTTGGTGAGTTGAGTAATAAAAATAACCCGGTCAATATCGGTAACCCGGATCTCGAGCCGGAGGTGACTGATACCTATGAAATTGCGTTTGATTACGCTTATTCACCTGATTTAAGGGTTGGGTTGAGTTTTTATTATTATCAGGTAGAAGACTTGATTCGCTTTACGCCTGTGGCTAGTAATGAGGGAGGACAAACTGGTCGTGGGGCTGAATTAGAGTTTGATTGGGCTGTCAGCCCGGCGACTCGTTTAAATGGTAGTTTCTCTTTACTGCGCTCGGAGGATAAAGGTACGGGGGAGGCTGTTGCTGATGTGCCGGAGGAGCAGCTTTATTTGAAGCTGACGCATCAGTTAACTTCCCGCTGGGCTGTTAGTTCTCGATTGAACTGGGTATTGGGAAGAGAGCGTGATTTTAGGGATGCGCGAAAAAGTATTGATGATTACGCAACACTCGACTTAACTCTGAAAAGTAAAGGTTTGCTGTCGGGTGTGGATGTGGAGCTTTCTGTATTCAATATGACGGATGAGAATGCTAGAGAGCCGTCACGCTACAATATTGTGAGCGGCTCGGTTACATTGCCGGGGGATCTGCCGCTGCCGGGCCGTAGCTTTGTGTTGTCAGTCAGTAAGCGTTGGTAAACAGGGTTATTCGCTGTCCCTGTAGGTGGTGATAGAGAGCAATTCAATGGGAACCTGTGTCAGCTGTTCTGGGCCGTGCGGTAGCTCTGCGTTAAAGGTTAAGCTGTCGCCTGGCTCTAGTAAATAGGTGTTATTACCGTGGCGGTATTCTATTTTGCCTTTCAGCATATAGATGAATTCTGTGCCGGGGTGAGAGAAAGTAGGGAAAACTTCACTGGCGTCATCCATCGTGACAAGAAAGGGTTCGATGTCCTTGTGTGGGCCTTGCTGATAACTCAGAAGGTGGTAGGTGTGGCCGCGTTCGGTTCCTCGGCGCACCACTTCGTGCCCTTTGCCGCTCTTAATATGTTGGGCTGCACCTTCGGGGCGATCAAAATCTTTAAAGAGGTTTGACAGGTGAAGCCCCAGTGAGTCGCAGAGACGCTGGAGTGTGTCGAGACTGGTTGAAACCTGAGCGTTTTCAATACGGCTAAGCATGCCTTTGCTAATGCCTGCCAGGGATGCTACATCTGCAATTTTTAAACCTTGGGAAACGCGCTCCCGACGGATTGCCGCGCCAAGGTATTGATCAAGTTTGATCTTCTGGTCAGTATTACTTTTTTCTTCCAAAAGGAACTCCTTACTGACGATATAGCATTACAGGTCGTCAGAACTATAGCGAAAGGGTATAAAAAAATACCAAAAAAGGTTTACCACCAAGTTTACTTGGGGTAAATTTATTTGCACTCCAGTAATATTTAAAAAATTATAACACATGGAATTAGCGTTTGAGCGATGTTTTAGCATCAAATGAGTGTTGCGCCATTATGAAATAATAAAAAAAATTACTGAATTGTTGGACAAAAAGAGTACCATGGCCCGGCTAAGCCTACCCGTATGAAAATTAAGGGTATGGTGAAGAATTCAAATGATGCCCGATGATCCGCAGATGGTCGGGCATCGTTAGTTGTAAATACAAACAAAAAATCTCAAAACCAAGGTGTGTAAGTCATGCCCTACAGATTATTAAAATACGCTTTTAAAAACCCGGAAGAGTTGGGCGATCCGCGCTATTTTGACCAGCCAGAAAAACTCAAATCCAGCTACGACGTTGTCATTATTGGTGGCGGCGGTCATGGTTTGGCTTGTGCCTATTATCTGGCGCGCGATTTCGGTATCACGAATGTGGCTGTGCTTGAGCAGGGCTATGTTGGTGGCGGTAACACTGGCCGTAATACGACCATTGTTCGTTCTAACTACCTGACGCCTGAGGGTGTGAAATTCTACGATGAGAGCTTAAAGTTATATTTGGATCTATCTGATGATCTCGATATTAACTTGATGTACTCCACACGTGGTCACTTTACGCTGGCGCACTCTGATTCAGCGATGCGTACTTCCCGCTGGCGTGCAGAGACTAACAAACACCTCGGTATTGACAGTGAGGTGGTTGATCGTCAGTTTATTAAAAACGAAGTGCCTTATTTAGACCTTGATTGTGGTGGAACACACCCAATTATGGGCGCTTTGTATCACGGCCCTGGTGCGGTTGCCCGTCATGATGCGGTAGCTTGGGGTTACGGTCGCGCAGCGAATGTGCGTGGTGTTGAAATTCACCAGAAAACACAGGTGACGGGCATCAAAACAAATGATGACGGCACTAAAGTTGTTGGCGTTGAAACTAATCGTGGTTTTGTGCAGGCAGGTAAAGTGATCTCTATGGTTGCTGGCTCCTCGCCACGTATTACGTCGATGGTTGGTTTGAAGACGCCTATTGAGATTTTCCCGCTACAGGCCTGTGTGACTGAGCCTGTTAAGCCCTTTATGGATACCATTATTGTATCGGGGTCTCTGCACTGCTATGTGAGTCAGTCTTCACGAGGCGAAATGGTGATGGGTGCATCAGCGGATCCACAGGAGCTTCATTCCACACGGTCCAGTTTTGATTTTGTTGAAGGTTTGACTGATCAAATGATGGATCTGTTGCCGTTCACTGGTGGTTTGCGTCTGATGCGTCAATGGGCGGGTATGTGTGATATGACGCCTGATTTTGCGCCAATCATGGGTAAAACGCCGATTGACAACTTCTATCTTGACGGTGGCTGGGGTACTTGGGGTTTCAAGGCGACGCCCGTAAGTGGTAAAACCATGGCCTACACCGTAGCTAACGATAAAGTACATGACCTGATCAAGCCGTTTGGCCTGGATCGCTTTGATACCTACAAGCTGGTAGGTGAAAAAGGCGCTGCGTCGGTCGGGCACTAGGAGAGCAAAAGTGAAAGTTATTGACTGTCCACACATTGGCAAGCGTCCAATGTCAGAATTTGTTTACGGTCACGAAGTCCGCGAAATGCCAAAACCGTCCGAGGCTAGCGATAAAGAATGGGCTGATTATGTATTCAGTCGTGACGGCGCGCCTGGCGTGAAAAAAGAATGGTGGCACCATGTGCCTTCTGGTATTTGGTTTGTATTTGAGCGTGACACGTTGACCGACAAATTTATCCGTTTGGTTGATATTGCAGAGGTGCAATATGAGTTATAGATTACAAGAACAACCCTTCGAGTGGATTGACCGTAGTAAAACGGTCAATATTGAAGTTGAAGGCCGCCCTATGAGGGGCTTTGAAGGTGATACCATTAGCTCCACGATGTTGGCTAACGGTGTTATTCACATGGGCCGTAGCTTTAAGTATCACCGTATTCGTGGTCCTTTTACGTTTGCTAACCACGATATCAACGCACTGTTTGAGAACGCTGATAAAACGCATGTGCGTGGTGATGTTGAGTTGGCTGAAGATGGCTTAAAGCTGAAAGGGGCCAATACGATTGGTGGTATTGCCAAGGATAAGTTCCGCCACCTGAGCCTGTTATCTCGTTTCCTGGTTGTTGGTTTCTACTACAAAGGCTTGTTCAAGCCACGTTTCTTGCGTCCTTTTTATGAGCGAATTATTCGTGAAAGTGCGGGTCTGGGTAAGGTTGACCTGAATTGGCGTGGTGGTCGTAAATCCAAGCGTTACGGTTTCTGTGATGTACTGGTGATCGGTGCTGGTCCTGCTGGTATGGCAGCGGCTAAAGCGGCAGCTGAATCTGGTGCGCAGGTAATGCTGGTGGATGAAAATGCTCAAATCGGTGGTTCTCTTGATTACCAATATGCTAACGATGCAAGCGTAGCTGACACCCGTAGCGAGCTGAAAGAAGCGGTGTTGAACAACGAAAATATTGAGGTTCACACCAGCTCTGTTGCTGTAGGTTGGTACACAGATAACTGGATGCCGATTAATACGCCTAATGGCATCATCAAAGTGCGTGCTGAACAGGTTGTTATGGCGACGGGTCTGTTCGAGCAGCCTTCTATCTTCCATAAGAACGATGTCCCTGGTGTGATGATGGCTTCCGCTGCTCAGCGCATGATTGCTCGTTACGCGATTAAGCCTTGCGAAGTTGCGGCGATGGTGGTGGCTAACGAAGATGGTTACCGTGCTGCGTTAGACCTGCTTAAAGCTGGCGTTAAAATTAACGCCATTGCTGATCTGGAAGACCACGAAGACCGTGGTGATTTGGCTAAACAGGTTAAAGCGCAAGGTGTTCAAATTTATGATCACCACGGCATCTATGAAGTTGAAGGTAAAGACCGAGTCACAAGCGCGACTTTGTGCCCACTCAACGCCAGCGGTGAGCTAGATACATCACGTAAAACGACAGTTCCCTGTGATGGTGTGATGATGAGTGTTGGCTGGGCGCCGGCAACTCACATGCTGTTCCAGTGTAAAGCTGATATCAAATATGATGCGACGATTGGTCAATTCCGTGCTCAGAGCTTGCCTGAAGGCATGTTTGCTGCGGGTCGTGTTAACGGTGTTTTCGATATCAAGGACCAAATCGCAGATGGTGCGGGTGCTGGTCAACAGGCTGCCGCGGCTGCTAAGGGCGAGTCTGCAGATGTGCAGCGTCCGGAGCCGACTAAAGTCCGTCAGTCTCATGAATACCCAATCTTCAGTCATCCAAAAGCGAAAAACTTCCTCGATTACGACGAAGATATTCAACTGAAAGATTACATCAATGCCGCGAAGGAAGGTTTTGACAACATCGAGTTGATCAAGCGTTTCTCTACTAATGGCATGGGCCCAAGCCAGGGTAAACACTCGAATATGAATGGTATTCGTATTCTGGCCAAGCACACCGGCAAGTCTATTGATGAAACCGGTAGTACTACCGCGCGTCCAATGTTCCATCCAACACCTGTTGGTCACTTGGGTGGTCGACGTTTCCGTGCTGAGCGTGTGACGCCAATGCAGGAATCCCACGTTGCCCATAAAGCGGTGTTTATGGAAGCTGGTGCTTGGTTGCGTCCTGAGTATTACGACACAGAAGCAACACGTACTGAGTCTATTCATGCTGAGGTGAACGCGGTTCGCACTGGTCTGGGTATTATCGATGTATCAACACTGGGTAAAATTGAAGTGTTTGGTCCAGATGCGCCTGAAGTGATGGATCGTATCTGTACAATGCGCATGTCTAATATGAAGATAGGCATGACACGTTACGCATTGGTTGTGGACGAAGCGGGTGTAATTACCGATGATGGTGTTGTGGTTCGCTATGCGGATGACCACTTCTACTACACAACAACAACGGGTTCCTCTGATCCTGCATTCCGTACTCTGCAAAAACAGATTCTGGAGTGGGGCCTGAAAGCCGAGGCGGTTAACCGTACTGGTCAATTGCAGGCGATGAACCTGGCTGGACCTCTGGCTCGTCAGAAGCTTGCTCCTTTGACTGATATTGATCTGAGTGAAGAAGCTTTCCCTTACCTTGCAGCTCGAACCGGTACTATGTATGGTAAGCCCGTCACATTGGCTCGTGTAGGTTTCGTAGGTGAGCTGGGCTATGAGATTCACTGTCTATCAGGTGATGCGGCAGAAATCTGGGATAACCTGTTGAGAGATTGTGCTGACGCCGGTATTCGACCATTTGGTGTTGAAGCACAGCGACTGTTGCGTCTTGAGAAAGGTCATGTGATCGTCACTCAGGATACAGACGGCCTGACTAACCCGTACGAAGCGGGTATGCCTTGGGCTGTTCACATGAAGAAAGATTTCTTTATCGGTAAGCGTAGTTTGGAAATTCTGAAGCCTCTGCAGGCTCGTAAGCTGATGGGCTTTATGTTCCCTGAAAGCTATAGTGGCGGTACGCCAAAAGAATGCCACCTGTTGATTAAAGACGGTGAGTTGAATGGTCGTATTACGTCTGTTTCTTACAGCCCGACTTTCAATCGCTACCTCGGTTTGGCTTATGTTGATGACATGAATGCCAACGTAGGTGATGCTGTTAATGTTCGTTTGGACGATGGCGCTTTGGTTGAAGCGGAACTGGTTTCTCTGCCGTTTTACGATCCTGAAGGCAAGCGTCAGACCTGCGATGTAGATGGCACTGAAGAAAAGGTGGCGTAACGATGAAAAATCTTAAGTTAGAAAAAGCTCAAAATCTCGAAATGTGGCACGTGCGTGGCCAGGCTGCTCCGGCAGCCATTGCCTCGCTGAGTTGTGGTGCTCCAGAGATGTTTAAAATTAACAGTTTTGGTGATTTCGGTTTTACAACTGCAACAGGTGCAACCGAGTTTTATCTTGTTGATGAAAAAGATGGTAGCGTTGCTGCTGAGCTGAAAGCTAAGGCGGGGGACGCGGATACCTTTATGTTCCCACGCCAGGATGCACTTTTTGTGTTGTCCGGTGAAGGCTGGAAAGACATGATGCTGCGTGTATCGGCGTTTAATTTCAAAGCAGCCGATGATAGTGGCTATATTACGGCTAATATGGCGGGTGTTTCTGTTTGGTTCCGAGTGAACTCTACAGACCCAAATAAAGTGCTATTTGGTTGTGATCCCAGCTACGGTCACTATTTGTATGAAACACTTTGTGACGTGATTAAAGAGGTTGCTGCGCTTTAGGGCGCAGTTACCCTTAACCCGAATAAATATAAAAATTCCAAGGCGTGAGCCCCGAGAATGATAAATATTAAAGAGGAAATGTTATGACCCCAGGACAAATAGATCTAGATAAAGGTGAGAAGTTTTTACAAGAAAATAACATACGTTATCTGTTGGCGCAGTTCGTAGACATTCATGGTGCAGCTAAAACCAAGCTGGTACCGGCGCGTTGCCTAAAAGATATTGTAAAAACAGGTGCAGGTTTTGCAGGTTTTGCAGCCTGGGGTCTAGGTATGGAACCACACGATCCTGATTTCTTTGGTCGTGGTGACCTGAGCACATTAAGCATTGTGCCTTGGCAGGAAGGTTACGCACGTATTGTGTGTAACGGAACAGTTAACGGTGAAGAGTATGAGTACTGTTCACGTAACGTATTGCGCAAGCAGGTTGCTCGTCTGGCTGAGCGTGGCTGGACATTGAACACGGGTCTGGAACCTGAATTCAGTCTGTTAGCCCGTGATGAAAACGGCAAAATTATCGTTGCTGAAGAGTCTGATTTGCTGGACAAGCCTTGTTATGACTACAAGGGACTGTCACGTCAACGTCATTACCTGGAGTCAATGGTTGAAGCACTGGAAGATGCGGGTCTGGACGTTTATCAGATCGACCACGAAGACGGTAACGGACAGTTTGAAATCAACTACACCTACAGCGATGCACTGGATTCAGCAGATAGCTTCGTAATGGTTCGCATGGGTGCCGCTGAGATTGCTAACGACCACGGCCTAATCTGTTCCTTCATGCCTAAGCCGTTCTCTAATAAGGCGGGTAACGGTATGCACATTCACTGTTCCATTACGACTGATGGCAAAGACAACCTGTTTCAGGACGATAATGATCCAAATGGCATGGGTCTGTCTGATCTGGCTAAGAAGTTCATGGCAGGTCTGCTGCATCACGCACCGGCACTGTGTGCGCTGTCAGCCCCAACCGTCAACTCTTACAAGCGTCTGACTGTGGGTACGTCACTGTCGGGTGCAACCTGGGCGCCTGCTTACATTTCCTGGGGTGATAACAACCGTTCTTCTATGGTTCGTGTTCCTTACGGCCGTATTGAATACCGTCTGGCTGATGGTGGTTGTAACCCTTATCTGGTAACGGCTGCGGTAATTGCTGCAGGTCTTGACGGCATCGATCGTGACTTGGATCCAGGTCAGCATCACAACGTTAACCACTATGGCCAGTCTCAGGAAGAGCTGGACGAAATGGGTATCAAGATTCTGCCTCAGAACTTGAGCCTGGCTTGTGACGAACTGGAAAAAGATACACTGTTCCGTGAGCAAATGGGCCCAGTTGTTGATGAATTCCTGAAAATCAAACGCATGGAGTGGGTTGAATACATGAAGCAAGTTTCCGAATGGGAACTGGAACGCTACGTAGAGTTCTTCTAAGCGTTTAAATGTCTTTTACTTTGGCGGTGGCCATTTAATGGCCACCGTTTCAAAGCTGCTGAAAAGCAAACAAGTTTATATTTTCTTAATTTATAAAATATAGAAAGTCTCTTTTTGGGTGCTATAACGCTCTGGCTTTAACTTGTTGTCTTAACTTAAAATAATATCCGCTCTATTCAGTTTTGTGTCTTTTATTAGAGGGCGTTAGTTTGCCTTCTTGCTTTTCTTCGTTTTACCTTCTGCTTGCTCTTTTGCTCTTTTGCTCTTTTGCTCTTTTGCTCTTTTGCTCTTAACTCGCTGATAAAACACTATATTTTAGTTTTTGTCTGTTGAGGCTAAGCTTTTGCTTTTTAAAAACAAATATATATTTCTAATGGGTATAAAAAATTACCAATAAAGGTTTACCCAAAAGTTTACTTATAGTAAATTTATTTGCGCTACAGTAATGCAGCACTGTTAATAGATAAATAGCCAGCTGAAAAAAGGCTAATAAGAGATTTTGGGCTGGGAGAAAATGCGGGTTGGCATGATAAGCCGTGCCGGCGCCTTTAACTTTAAGCCAGTAAAAAAGTATTTATTTTCTCGCTACTCAAAGTAGAGCTGTTATTAAGTACTTGTTTATTTCTGATGATAGGAAAGAATTATGTGTGGGATTGTTGGTCTTTACTTAAAAAATCCTAGTCTCCATGATGAGATAGGTAAGTTGTTTGCGCCTATGATGGTTGCCATGACAAACCGTGGTCCGGATAGTGCTGGATTTGCCGTATATGGCGATGAAGTATCTGAAGGCATTAAACTGACGCTGCAGCATGAAGAAGCCGATTATTTATGGCATGAGCTGCAGGCTGAGCTGGAATCCACTTACGGCGGCGCTGTTCAAATGGATGTTTATTCTGAAGCAGGGGCCGCTGTTCTTAAAATTAATGCGTCTGAAGAAGGTATTCGCAGCTATCTCGAAACCAATCACCCTGAAGTGAGCGTGATGAGTGTTGGCGTTAGCATCGAGATTCTTAAGGGCATGGGCTTACCTGAAGACGTGATTACTCGTTTCGGCCTGTCTGGCATGAAAGGGTCTCATATCATTGGTCATACGCGTATGGCGACAGAGTCAGCGGTAACGACCGAAGGTTCTCACCCGTTCACAACGGGTATGGATCTGTGTCTTGCGCACAATGGTTCCTTGTCTAACCATAACCGTCTGCGTGTTGAGCTGCAGCGCGAAGGTATTCACTTCAACACTGAAAACGATTCAGAAGTAGCTGCTGGCTACCTGACCTGGCGTCTGCAGGAAGGCGATACGCTGAAGCAAGCGCTGGAAAGTAGCTTGGATGTACTGGACGGTTTCTTCACGTTTGTAGTGGGTACGCAGAACGGTTTTGCCGTGATCCGTGATCCTATCGCTTGTAAACCAGCAGTTATGGCTGAGACTGACGACTACGTGGCATTTGCATCTGAATACCATGCGCTGGCGGATCTGCCAGGCATCGAAAATGCGAAGTTGTGGGAGCCAGAGCCTGCAACTGTTTATTCCTGGGGCGGCGACGCTGAATAATCACTGAACCTGTAAAGAGATATAAGCATATGACTACGGTTGATTTAACTCAAAGTTCTGTGCGCGAGCTAAACCAGGCTCTGCACGATCTACCAAAAGATGCCACTGGTGAGTGGACAGTTAATGGTACTAAAGGTGAGCACGCGGTTGCTTGCGGTATTGATGCACCATTAGATGTAACAATTAACGGCCACGCGGGCTACTACGCTGCGGGCATGAACCAGCAAGCAAACGTTGTGATTAATGGTAACGTGGGTGTTGGTGTTGCAGAAAACATGATGTCTGGCCGCGTACACGTTAAAGGTAATGCCAGCCAGGCTGCAGGTGCAACAGCACATGGCGGTCTGTTGGTCATTGATGGCGACGCTGCGGCTCGTTGCGGCATCTCCATGAAAGGCGCCAACATTGTTGTTAAAGGCAGCATTGGTCACATGAGCTGCTTCATGGGTCAGGCTGGTTGCCTGGTCGTGTGTGGTGATGCGGGCGATGCGCTGGGCGATTCCATGTACGAAGTACATATCTACGTTAAGGGCACTGTAAAATCATTAGGTGCAGACGTGGTAGAAAAAGAAATGCGCGCTGAACATATTGAAGAATTAGGTAACCTGCTGAGCGAAGCAGGTGTTGATGACGATCCTGCAAACTTCAAACGTTATGGTTCAGCTCGTAACCTGTATAACTTCCATATTGACGACGCTAAGCTGTAAGGTTGAGGAGAAATAGTTATGACTACAAAACATCCGGGATTAATTGAAAACCCAACCTTCCGTCGTGACAAACTGTGGGAAATTGACCGTGCTGCGGAAACCGGTATCTATGATATCCGTGGTGGTGGTGCCAAGCGTAAGGTTCCTCACTTTGACGACCTGCTGTTCTTGGGTGCGAGTGTTTCTCGTTACCCGTTGGAAGGCTACCGTGAAAAATGTGCGACAGATGTTGTGTTGGGCACGCGTTTCGCCAAGAACCCTATCCATCTGGATATCCCCGTCACAATTGCGGGTATGAGCTTCGGTGCCTTGAACGCCAATGCCAAAGAAGCCCTGGGTCGTGGCGCTAACAAAATGGGCACGTCAACAACCACTGGTGACGGTGGTATGACGCCTGAAGAGCGTGGCCACTCTAAAACACTGGTATACCAATACCTGCCTTCTCGTTACGGCATGAACCCAGACGATCTGCGTAAAGCTGACGCGATCGAAGTTGTATTGGGTCAGGGCGCGAAACCAGGTGGTGGCGGTATGCTGCTGGGTCAGAAAATTACGGATCGTGTTGCCAAAATGCGTACCTTGCCTAAAGGTGTTGACCAACGCTCTGCGTGTCGTCACCCTGACTGGACAGGCCCGGACGATCTGGCGGTGAAAATCACTGAGATCCGTGAAATCACGGATTGGAAAGTGCCCATTTACATCAAGGTTGGTGCAACTCGTACTTACTACGATGTGAAACTGGCTGTTAAAGCTGGTGCTGACGTAATTGTTGTTGACGGTATGCAGGGCGGTACTGCGGCGACTCAGGATGTATTTATTGAGCACGTTGGTATTCCTACACTTGCTTGTATTCCTCTGGCGGTTAAAGCGCTGCAGGAAATGGGTATGCACCGTAAAGTTCAGTTGATCGTTTCCGGTGGTATCACTAACGGTGCTGACGTAGCAAAATGTATGGCGCTGGGTGCGGATGCAGTTGCTATTGGTACGGCGGCTATGGTTGCACTGGGTGATAACCATCCTAAGTTTGAGAAAGGCTTCAACGAGCTGAACTCGTCTTATGGTTACTACGATGACTGGCACGAAGGTCGTGACCCTGCGGGTATTTCAACTCAGGATCCTGAGTTGGCTGCTGGCATGGACCCTGAGCTGGGTGGCCGTCGTCTGGCTAACTACCTGCAGTGCATGGTGTTGGAAGCTCAGACTATCGCCCGTGCCTGTGGTAAGAATCACCTGCATAACCTGGAGCCAGAAGATCTGGTTGCGCTGACGGTTGAAGCGGCTGCGATGGCTCGTGTACCGCTGGCAGGTACAAGCTGGATCCCAGGCCAGGACAAGTATTAATTAACACTTGGTGCTAGCCTCAAACTGGCTATTACAAACGTTAATTGAAAATGCCCGCTTTATGCGGGCATTTTTTTTCCTGTCTGTTTTTGCGGCATTCAGAATGGTAAAACAATAAAGAGGGTAATAGAGTAGTTAATAATTGTTTGTCAGCAGTAAAAAATGCGGGGGCTCAGTTTAAATGGAACCTGAAGACAGCAATATGAGTTATTCCAAGTTGGCCGGTTTAAAGGCTGAGATCGCTCGTGATTATCTAAGCGATGAAAACTTAGTGGTGCAGCGCTTGCTCAATGAAGTAGCCTGTTCATCGCTTGGAATCACTGAAAGTGAGGCTTTGGCAAATGATTTAATTGCTGGCATCAGGATAAGGCTAAGTCACGATTCAGGGCTTTCGGCCTTGCTAAGGCATTATGATCTCTCTACCCAGGAAGGCGTGACGCTGATGTGCCTGGCCGAAGCCTTGCTCCGTATCCCAGACAATGAAACGGTTGATGCATTGATTGCCGATAAGCTGGCCGGCGGACAATGGCGACAACACTTGGGACAAAGCGAATCGCTCTTTGTAAACGCCTCAACCTGGGCGCTAACACTCAGCGGCCGACTGTTAAGTCCTCAGCAGTCTGAGCAGCAGCTCGACAAATTAATTGCACGTTTAGATGCCCCCGTTTTTCGTACCATTCTAAAGCAGGCTATGCAGCGCATTGCCGAGCAGTTTGTGATGTCTGAAGACATTGACACGGCATTACAGCGCGCCAAGAAAAAAGATAACCAACATTACCTCTACTCCTACGATATGCTGGGCGAGGCGGCGTTGACTTCGGCTGATGCGGAGCACTATAAACAGGCTTATCTAAACGCCATTAGGGTTATTGGTAATGCTTGTGATACCACTTTGCCGGTTCAACAGCGGCCCAGTATCTCGGTTAAATTATCCGCGCTTTATCCGCGTTATGAATATAAACGTCGATCGTTGGCGGTCAGTCATTTATGCCCGCTATTACTTGAGTTAGCCGTTGCTGCAAAACAGCTGGGTATTGGTTTAACCGTTGATGCCGAGGAGGCGAGTCGACTTGAGCTGTCCCTTGAAATATTTGAGCGGGTTTATTTGAGTGATGACTTAGTTGGATGGCCGGGGCTTGGTTTGGCTGTGCAGGCCTACCAAAAACGTGCGTTATCCTCGCTGAACTACCTTAAACAGCTTGCAGAGATAGGTGGGCGCCGTATTCCTTTAAGACTAGTGAAAGGTGCTTATTGGGATTATGAAATAAAATATGCGCAGCAACAGGGTTTAGCTGACTATCCGGTATTCACAGAGAAAAAAAATACCGATATTTCATACTTGGCGTGCGCTAATTATTTGTTAGCACACCGGCAGGCATTTTATCCGCAATTTGCTACTCATAATGCGCATACCGTCGCGACTATTCTTCATAGCACGGCGGGCAACGACTTTGAGTTTCAGCGACTCCATGGAATGGGAGAGGAGCTGTATCAGCAATTACTAACTGGTAAACCGGGTGTTGAAAAAGCCGCTGATATTCTCTGCCGAGTGTATGCGCCTGTTGGCGCGCATCAGGATTTGTTGCCTTATCTGGTGCGCCGATTGCTTGAAAATGGCGCTAACAGCTCCTTTGTTAATCAGGTCGCCCATCTGGAGTGTGAGCAGGATCTAACCTTATCTGCGTCAGAGATTAGGAAATATAGCGAGCAAACCACCTATCGGAATACGATGATTCCACTGCCGTCAGATGTTTTTGGGGCTGAGCGCAAGAGCGCCAAAGGTGTTAATTTCGCTAATGCGCAGGAGCAGCAATCCTTCTTGTTAGCGGTTAAAGAGGGGCTTGCTGATATTAAACCTTGCCAGCCGATTATTGCTGGCGAACAGCTGGCGCTACCGGCAAGAGAGGCTTTTAATCCTGCGGATAAGCAGCAAAAAATTGCTGAAAATCAGGTTCTATCCGGTGCTGATAGTTACCGTGTAGAGCAGGCTCTCTCAGTGGCTTTAGAGGGCTGGACGGCATGGCGTGACAAACCCGTTGGGGCGCGGGCTGACATATTGCTAATCGCTGCTGACCTGTTTGAGCAGCACCGTGCTGAATTAGTTGGCTTGTGCGTGAAGGAAGCGGGAAAAACCGTTGAAGACAGTCTTGCCGATGTCCGTGAAGCAATCGATTTTTTACGTTATTACGCACAGCAGGCAGTTGCACAAATGACGGTGCCGACCGTGCTGCCAAGTTTTGCGGGTGAACAAAATGAGTTGCGGCTGCAGGGGCGTGGCGTTTTTTTATGTGTTAGCCCATGGAATTTTCCGGTGGCCATTTTCACAGGCCAAATTGCTGCCGCACTTGTGACAGGTAATTGTGTGTTAGCGAAGCCCTCATCATTAGCCACTTTAACGGCCCAGCGAGCGATTGATTTGCTCTATCAAGCCGGTGTGCCGGCTTCCGTTTTACATTATTTGCCCTGTGACTCCGCGGCTTTGTCGACAACGCTTTTAGATGAGCGATTAGCGGGCGTTGCGTTTACAGGCTCCGGCCAAGTTGCGACCGATATTCATAGGCAGTTGGCGTTACGTGATGGGCCAATAGCTACCTTGATTGCAGAGACCGGCGGGCAAAATGTATTGATGGCAGACAGCTCTGCTCAGCCGGAGCAGTTAGTTATGGATGTCATGAAATCGGCCTTTAACAGTGCGGGGCAGCGTTGCTCGGCATTACGAGTACTTTATATTCAAGAGGACATAGCTGAACAGGTCATTGAATTGTTATGTGGCGCCATGGATGAGTTGATTGTTGGTGATCCACTAGCGATGGAAACTGATATTGGGCCAGTGATTAGCGCATCAGCCCAGGCGGCTTTGAATAAGCATATCGGGTATTGGCAAAAGCAAGAGCGATTGTTGTACCAGTCTTTGTTGCCGCCAGCTTGTGATAATGGACACTTTGTTGCGCCGACTTTGATTGAAATTGACGCTATTGGACAGCTCTCGGAAGAGCATTTTGGGCCAATATTGCATGTGGTGCGTTACTCGGCTAACCAGTTTGATGAGGTTATTAACGCCATTAATGATACTGGTTTTGGTTTGACCTTTGGTTTTCATAGTCGTATCGAGCAACGTATTCAACAGGTTCAACAGAATATCCGTGTGGGTAATATTTATATTAACCGAGATACGGTTGGCGCAATTGTCGGGGCTCAGCCTTTTGGCGGTTGTGGACTTTCTGGAACGGGACCAAAGGCTGGCGGGCCAAATTATTTACTAGCCTTTTCCACGGAACAGACGCGGACGGTCAATACCGCGGCAGTGGGTGGTAATGTGCAGCTTATGAGCGGACAAAAAACGGTCAAATAAAGACATAAACGAAAAGAAACCTACAGCGTTACCGAAAGGCTGTTTTTATGTGGGATAATGCCGACCATTCGCTTATTAATATTATTGGGCATGGACTATGGATTTTCTCATTGCCGACGACCATAACGTCGTCATTGCGGGACTAAAGGGGGCGTTGGCCGACGCCTTTGAAGGCGCTAATTTTTCATTGGCCCATGATCCCAGAGAAGTGTTCGATTTGCTGGGCCGTAAATCCGATTATGACTTGGCGTTAGTGGACTTGAAAATGCCGGGCATGGATAGCTTTGAGTTTTTGGAGCGTTTGTGTCAGCAATTCAAGAGCCTCAAAGTAGCGGTCATTTCAGGTCTTGACGACCCCGAAACGATCAAAAAAGCCATCGCGCTGGGCGCGGTTGGTTTTATCCCAAAAAGTGTATCAGAAGATACCCTGATTAACGCCGTTCGATTGGTGCTGCGAGGGGACACTTACTTGCCCCCTCATTTGTTAAAGGTTGCCATGGAACCTGATCCTGATGAAGGTGCCCTTGAAATTCCCGTTGATTTAAAACATGCCTACGATGTGCTGACGGAACGGCAGAAGGAAATTTTGCTGTTGCTGGGTGAAGGGCGTAGCAATAAAGATATTGCGCGGCGCCTGGATTTATCAGAAAACACGATCAAAGTGCATGTAAGCGGTGTCTTGAGGGCGCTCAATTTAAATAATCGCACTCAGGCAGGGGTTATTGGCGAAAAAATGAGGCATATACAAGCTGCACAGGACATAGGCGAGTAGAAAGAAGATGTCGGTCGTAGGGATGCGTAGAGACAGCTGATCAATGAGCGTAGTGATATACAGTGTGCAAAGGGTATTAGCGCTATTGCTGCTGCTGTGCGCGCCTTTGTTATATGCAGGTAATGGCATTGTATTGCTGCTATCGAGTGATGCCTTGCCTTACCGTGAAGTGGAACAGGGTATCCGTGCCACGTTGTTTGAGCAGCAGTCGGCGATTCCAATAGCCAGTTTGACGCTCGACTCACTGCTAAGTGAAGAGGCCGTATTACCTGATGATATCGATGTGCTGGTGACCATCGGTACACGCGCTACTCGCTATGCATTGCAGGAAAATATTTCCGACACCATCTATTCAAGTTTCATTACAGCCAGTGGTCTGTTACGTGAAATAACCACGGAAAAAGGTTTTCCGGATGCTTTGAAGGGCGCTGTCGTACTGGATCAACCCGCCGAGCGGGTTATTCTTCTCGCCAAATTAATTAGCCCGCAGGCGACCAGACTGGGAACCGTTGTTAATGCTTCGGCGCCAAACAGGCTGAGTGAATTTAAGCGTGTTGCCCAGCGTAGGGGGTTGAAATTAATCGCTGCCAGCCTGTTTGAAGAAAGTAATCCAATCGCTGACCTGAAAAAAATATTCGCCAAAAGCGATGTATTCCTGGTGATTCCAGATAAGGCGAACTTCAACAGTAAAATTGCCAAATGGATCCTGTTTCTCAGTTACCGCCACCGAGTTCCGGTTATCGGTTATTCAAAAAAATACACCGATGCTGGAGCGCTAATTTCGATCTTTAGCTCTCCTTTGGAGGTTGGGCGGGATACGGGCGAACGGCTACTCAGTTATTTGTCTTTGAAGTCACAAAAGGCACCCATGGTGCGATTGCAATACCCTCGATACTTCAGCCTGTCAATCAATGACAAGGTGGTGGAGTCATTGGGGTTAACCATTGGTAATGAAGCGCAGCTAAAGGAGCGAATGCGTCAACAACTCAGTGCTAGTGTCAGGGATGAGTCTGGACTGGTTTTGGAGGTTGTCGAGCAATGAGATTATCTCAGCGCATGATATATTTGCCCCTTTTTTGCTGGGCTCCACAGGGCTTTGCTATGGAACCTGTGACGGAGATAGATTTGTACGCCGATGTGGACGTCATTCAGACGGGCACGCGGCTACAGCAGCCGTTGATGCAGGTGCCGGCATCGGTGACGGTCATTGACCGAGAAATGATAGCCGCCTCGGGTGCGACACAAATTCCACAATTATTACGCTTAGTGCCCGGTTTTTTGAGTTATTCGGTTTCCGGGAGTCAACTGGGTGTTTCTTCGCGGGCGCTGAGCCCTGACTTCCCGGGGCATTTAGAGGTGTCGGTGGATGGACGTTCGGTTTACCAGCCAGCATTGTCAACGGTGATTTGGACGTCGCTGGGTATTGCCATTGATGACATTGATCATATTGAGGTGATTCGTGGCTCTAATACGGCGGCCTATGGTTCGAATGCCTTTTTGGGCGCAATTAATATTGTGACGGTTGATAGCCTGTCAGCGCCACAACTGTCGTTACGTACCTTGCATGGCAGTATTGACACCAAGGAGTACAGTGGGCGATATACAGGAACCCTCGAAAATTTCAGTTATTCGGTGTCTTTTCTGAGTCAGCGGAACAGCGGCTTTGATGCCTTTAGCGAGCCTGAAACGGGCCCCTGGCCGACACATACGCGTAAAGACGATCTAAATAATCAGCAATTTCGGTTACAGGGACTGTATACGCCGACATTAAATGATGAGCTGGACGTGACCTTAGGCTTTGGGCGGGATCGCATCAAGCTGCCTGAAAATGATGTGCGCGGCTACCACAACCGGCAATTTGATAACCATTATCAGCATGTGCGCTGGACCCATCAACTGGATAACGGTGATGTGCAGTTAAGTTTTTATCATAATTATCTGCATATTGAAGATGATACGGTGCTCGGACTGCTGTCAGAACTTGCCAGTGATTTGACGGGTATGAACATACCGCCAGCTGCAATCCCGATTGCATTTCCCGGGCAGGTGGATGAGGTGCTGCTGGGGGATATCCGCGATGGCGTTTCGCAGCGTTACCATCTGGAATTGCAACGTACTTTTGATATTAACCAGCAGTTACGCACGGTATGGGGTGGCGCCTATCGGGTTGATCGTCTGAGCAGCCAATTTTTGTTGGGGCATGACGACACCATTGATGAAGAGCAATATCAGCTGTTTGGTAATTTGGAGTGGCACTTTGCGCCAGCCTGGCGGGCCAACTTTGGTTTGATGGTAGAGCGCAACGCCATTGTTGGCTCCTTCGCCTCACCGCGTGCGGCGTTGAATTATCAACTGTCACCAAACCACATGTTACGCACCAGCATCACGGCGGGTAAACGTACGCCCTCGCTGTTGAGTGTCTATCAAAATACCGTTATTACCTTTGCTGACGGTACGCCGATTGATCAAATTATTGGTAATACCGGCTCTGCCGATGAAGAAAGCCTGAATATGCTGGAGGTGGGCTATCTGGGGCAGTTTTTGCAGGGCGATTTGACGCTGGATTTTAAACTCTTTAAAGAACAGTTGCGTGATGCCCGCTATGACGCCGAAGAAGCCGTCGCAGATATTGATGGCGAGCGTCGGGTTTGGCGCAACGGCCTGGACTGGAATAACAAGGGGGCTGAACTACAGGTACGTTATCAGCCAGACGAGCGTTGGTTGATGAGTTGGCAATATGCTTATATCGATATTGATGGTGAACTACCGGATGATACATCACCTGAAAGTATTGGCACCCACATACCTAAACACAATACCAGTTTGCTGTTGGCTTATCGCCCGTTACCAGCATGGCAAATTAGTGGTGTGGCTTATCACACGTCGGAAATGGAATGGACGGGCGGTGATGATGTGGATGAAATTACCCGGCTTGATTTGCGTATTGCCAGGGATCTTCAGGTTGCTGATTGGAAAGGGAAAATTGAATTTATTGCTCATAATGTTACGGATGACTATCTCGATTACGACGAAGAAAATATTTTTGAACCGCGGTTTTTTATTCGGCTGAAGCTGGCGATGAATTGATTTGAGCGACCCGTCTTATTATGAGTAAAGGTAACGAACAACGCATGAAATCAAGTGGTTTGAGTGTTAGCCAGCGCTTGTTGTTGCTGACGGTTTTGCCGTTGTTTGTGATTACGGCAATGCTGACCTCTTATATGGTCATTACTCGGCAGGCTGACCGAGAGGCTATGTTGAGTGACCATGGCAGCAGTATGACTCGTTATTTGGTGGGGGCCGCCGAGTTTGGTTTATTTGCGGGTGATTTTGCCACCCTCAAGCGTCTGGCGAATACGATGCTTGAGCAGGATGATATGCGTGCAGTTCGTTTTTTTGACGCTCAGGGCGTGCTGTTACTTGCTGTGAGTGGGGAGTCAATTGTTGTCGAACTGCTGGAAGAAAGGCACGAATATGTCGTTGATCGTAAAGGCCTGTTATGGACGTTTCAGGCACCGGTCTATTATAACTCATTGAACCTCGATGAGTTTGATGTGGTGGCTGATGACGGCCCAGAACCTCATCGAGTATTAGGTTGGGTGCAGCTAATCATGGATGAGCAGCGCATGCGTGAAGAACAGCAGGCGATTCTCGTTACCAGCTTGATAATGGGTGGAGTGGGGTTTTTGCTCCTATTTTTATTGGCCGGATTTGTTGCGCGAGGGATTTCTCGGCCTATCAGCTCTTTAACTCATACGGTCAGAGCGCTGGGAGAGGGCAGTCTTTCTGAGCGCTCTTCGGTTGAAGCGACGGGTGAGTTGGGCGAACTAATCAATGGTATCAATAGTCTTGCGGCCTCTGTGGAGGAGGCTAGTAGAGACCTGAATGCGAGAGTTGATGAGTCTACTGGTCGTTTGAAGGGCGCGCTGATAGCGTTGGAGCGACGAAATGAGCAGCTTGAAGCGACGCGAGAAGAGTTGATGGAAGCGAGCGCTGCCAAGGGTGACTTCCTGGCGCGCATGAGCCACGAGTTAAGAACGCCACTGACAGCTGTGTCAGGGTATGCAAAATTACTGCAAACCATGTCGCCTACCGATAGCCAGGAAGAGTATCTGAAAAGCATTACTGGCGCGTCAAAAATTCTATTATCGACAATTGATGATATTTTAGATTTTACACGGCTGGAATCCGGTGTCGTCAGGGTGGAAGCGTTGCCCTTTTGCCTTGAGGATGCGTTAGAGGATGTGGTTGCAATGCACGCTCTGACTGCTCATAAGAAGCAGCTTGATCTGGTCCTCTTTATTGAGCCCAATGTGCCCCTTGAAGTGATTGGGGATGCATTGCGATTACGGCAGGTGCTGACTAATTTAGTCAGCAACGCGCTCAAGTTTACTGATAATGGGCAGGTGGTTCTTACCGCGTCCTTGGCATCACATAAAGACGATAGTGTCGAATTGTTATTTTCTGTTAGAGACACTGGTATCGGCATTAGCTCCGAGCACCAGTCACAAATCTTTGATGCTTTCAGTCAGGCGAATAAAACCATTCCGAGGCGCTTTGGTGGTACCGGCTTGGGCTTGGCGATTGCTAAACAGCTGACTAAGTTGATGGGTGGCGATATTCGTATTTCTAGTCAGCCTGGGCAAGGTGCGGAAGTCTCTTTTGGGATTTGCTGTGATATAGCAAATGGTCGTTTGGATACCCCGAACAATAAACAGTTGTCACCAAGCTATGATGGACGGCTGTTTATTTATGAACAAAATTCCTGGATGCGGCGCTTTTTGAGAGGCGTGGGCATTTCCGTTTTACCCCATATTTCCGTGAGTGAAAGTCTATCCAAGTTATTAATTAATCTTGAACAGTCTAACTCAGAGCGAGATGTGCTGATTATTGGGTTGACCGCTAAGGAGCTTAGAGTCCAGCATCGCGATGAGCTGCTTGGTGAGATTCGGAATTATTTTACGGGTCCGATTATTTTGTTGGTGGCTATGGATTTGATGGGGATTAACGCATTAGAGGATGAGTGCGCTAGATTTGGCCCGTTATATATCAGAAGCAAGCCTATTAGGCGGTCTAAATTACAACATGTCTTGCGGCAGGCAAAAAACTATAAGGAAAAAAGACACTCAGAAAAAACGTTTAATCTGCAGGGGGAAATTCCTCAAGGTTATCGGTTGAAAGGTTTTAGGGTTTTAGTGGCGGAGGATAATGGCTTCAATCGAAATTTGATTAGTGCTGTTTTAGAGGCCGAGGGGTGTGATGTTATTGCTGTTCGTGATGGTGTTGAGGTTTTGAGAGAGGTTAATGCTCGCGCTGTTGATTTAGTACTGATGGATTTGAATATGCCGCGACTGGATGGAAGGCAAACCATGAAGGAAATGCGACGAAGTGAACCATTGGTTGCGCAGACGCCTGTGATTGCCTTAACTGCTGAGGTGTTTGAAGATGATGGGCATAGTTTGTTAGATGAGGGGTTTGACCGGGCCTTGTTTAAGCCGCTTGATGAAGTGCTATTAATTGATACGATTGTCGATCTAAAAACAGGCGCAACATTGGCTAAAAAGACAACACCACGGACAACACAAAAAGGGTCATTTCTTAGTCGCCTGCCGGAGGAATTGCTTAATGAAGAAGTCCTGCGTCAGTTAAGTCAGCTGGATATCGCGTTACAACAGTATGATTTTAAAAGTGTTCGAGATCAGGCGCATCAACTGCGCAGCGTGTTATATGGGCTAGATGATGCCGATGAAGTTGTGTTGCTAGTACGAAAAATTGAGGCAGAAAGTCATGAGCAGGATTATAAAAAAATTACGAACCTGTTCTTTGAATTAAAGAATAATCTAGGGCGTGTATTTGGCAGTGCGGAGTCGTAGTATCAAGAGCTGAGTAGGTAAGCTAAATAAGAGTAGATCCGCATCCTTGCGGATTGGGAGTCCTTTCCCCAAATCCTTTGCATATAAGTCTATCTTAGAACTGAATTTCGTAAATAAGGTATTCGCACTAGTACTTTAGTATTAGTTTTTTTCAATGGATTTTTTGTGCTTGCGAATGAGCTGCCGCTCAGGCTGAGCGCAGTACTTTTTGAGCGTCGCCATGAAAGTAACGAGGGGGGGAAAAGGAAAGAGATGCCGCTTCCCTGCGAAAGGGCTTCCTTGCCCTACATCTCTTGACGGGTAATTCTATATAAATAGCCAGTTGGGTAAATACGGCATTCGTGCTAATACGTTTGAGTTACTGGTTGAGGGGCGATAAGAAATCACGAAAACCGCTGCGTAGGTTGTTTTACTTTTTAATATGGCGCGCCCGACAGGATTCGAACCTGTGACCAATGGCTTCGGAAGCCACTACTCTATCCAGCTGAGCTACGGGCGCTGAAAGGGATTTGGCTGCAATGATACGCACAGCTGCTGGCTTCGTCTACGGGGAAACTATTGATTTTAGTTAAGCAAATGATTTCAACAAACCTTGATGTGTCGCAAGCGAATAAATTTTTCCTGTTTTAAAATACGTTTGCCGGTATAATCGGCATAAATTTTTTTGGCAAAAAGCTTTATATTAATACTTTGAGAGGGGATTGCAGTGTCATCCAGCAATAATAACGTTTTAACTAAAACTCTGGCAGTGGTTGCTTCATTGGTTGCCGGTGTATTTTTTACTGGTGCCGTTTTGGCTGAGAGCTCACTTGAAGATGAAATCCGTGAGCGGATTAAACCCGTTGGTGAAGTTTGTATTTCTGGAGAAGATTGTGGTGATATTGCTGCGCCAGCGGCTGCCGCAGCCGCTGGTCCTCGTTCAGGTGAAGATATTTATAAAACAACCTGTTTTGGCTGTCATGGAACCGGTGCTGCAGGCGCACCAAAACTTGGTGATTCTGCTGCTTGGTCTGCGCGTACTAGTAAAGGTCTGGACGCTGTTATCAGCAATGCTATCAACGGCATTAATGCTATGCCTCCTCGCGGTACATGTGCGAGCTGTTCTGATGACGATATTGCTGCTGCCGTTAACTACATGGTCGACAATAGTAAGTAGGCACCAAAAGCTAGTTTTTGTGAGAGCAGGGATGCCCAAATCAGCTGCCACACCCCTCACGCCTTGGCGTGAGGGGTATAGGAATCGACATCCCTATGGTTCTATTTGAAAACAGGTCGCCAAGCGAGAAGATTCGTATTCTTCTGGTTGAGGAGCAGCATACTGAAGAGCTGTTTCTTAATAATTTACTGGGCCAAATTGAAGGCCTGGATTATGAGCTGACTTGGTGCCGAACGACGGCTAAAGCGCTGCGAGCGCTGTCGTATGATGCCAGTTTTGACATTGTTATTACTGAGTACTGGTTGAGCGAGCAGGGTGATGATGATTTCATTCGCGAAGCGAAAGCCTTAAGTCCTTCCGCACAAATTATTGTTATTAGTTCTGAGATGGACAGCACCATTGGTTCATCGCTTATCAAGGCCGGTGTCACTGATTATCTTGTTAAAAATGGCCTTGATGCGTTAGCGCTTGAACGTGCGTTACGCTACGCTCTCAATATTCGAGATGCCCATCTCAAATTAAGTTTTCGAGACCACTACGATAAGTTAACGGGTCTTGTAAATCGCACTCTCTTTTACGATCGATTGCTGCATGCCATGCAGCGTGCGGAGCGCTCACGTCAAAAGGTGGTGTTGCTCACCATTAATCTCGATAAGTTTAAATATATTAACGACTGTTATGGGCGGGAAGCCGGCGATACGGTCATCTGTGTTGCTGCCGAGCGGCTGCAGTCCTGTGTGCGTAAAAGCGATACGTTGGCGCGTAATAATGGTGACGAGTTTGCCGTTATTCTTGAGGGTGTTAGCAATGAATCTGATGTGCTCCGCATGGTTGAACAGATTTCAGAGCAGTTAGCGAAACCCTATACCATTCCCGGCGATCAGCTGCATTTGGGCTGTAGCATCGGTGTGGCTTTTTATCCGAGTGCGGGAGTCAACCCTGAAGCGCTGTTGCGTGCGGCAAACTTGGCGATGGGACATGCTAAGCGCACACCTGGTTGCAGTCATTGCTTCTACACAGAGGAGCTGAGTACAAAGGCCACTAATCAGCTGATTTTAGAGGCTGAGTTTCGGCGAGCATTACGCCGTAACGAGTTTCGTTTGATGTTTCAGCCTCGTGTCGATATTGTCAGCGGTGAAATTGTTGGCATGGAAGGCCTGATTCGTTGGCAGCACCCCTCGCGCGGGTTGCTTTCTCCGGATGAATTTATTCCGTTAGCGGAGGAAACAGGCTTAGTTGTTACTATGGGATATTGGGTGATTCATCAGGCCTGCTTGGCGCTCAAATATTTGCAGGAGCAAGGGCACTTTGTTCGAATTGCTGTGAATTTGTCTTTCCGTCAGTTCCAGGATAAGAAGCTGCGTGAGACCGTTGCGCGAATTATTAAAAAAACGCAGGTGGACGCCAGTTATCTAGAGTTTGAGCTGACGGAGACGGCGGTGATGGCAAATGAGCAGGAGACTCGCCGTTGTATGGATGAAATCAGCAAACTCGGTGTTCATTTCTCGCTGGATGATTTTGGTA
The DNA here is from genome assembly GCA_001593685.1 of Gammaproteobacteria bacterium F7. Taxonomy (GTDB): domain Bacteria; phylum Pseudomonadota; class Gammaproteobacteria; order Pseudomonadales; family IMCC2047; genus IMCC2047. The sequence continues at coordinate 5,071 of LUKI01000007.1, read as the reverse complement.
CCGGGTATTCCTCTTTTGCCCACATTCAGGGCTTGCCGATTACATCACTCAAAATTGACAAAAGCTTTGTTGAAAATTCCGCGGCTTGTGATGAGGACGCGGTAATCGTGAAGGCAATTATCAACCTCGCTCATAACCTCAATATGAAAGTGATTGCTGAGGGGGTGGAGAATTTTGCCCAGCTTGTGCTGCTTCGGGATCACAAGTGTGATCAAGTGCAGGGCTACTTCTACCATAAAGCAATGTCATTCGAAAATGTCTGCCAGCGATTGGTTCAGCAGGATAGCCAGAAAGAAAGCGTGCTTGCTTAGTGGGCCGCTGCCCCCCTTATGTGTTCATATTTCTTAGGTTCAATGCCTCCAAAAGGTGCGCAGCTTCAATGTCCGGGCTGAGAGCCAAGTCGGCAATGCTGCGTGCAACCTTCAGTATACGATGATAAGCGCGAGCGGAAAGCCCTAATCGGTCAATAGCCTGCGACATTAACTGGCGATTCTCATCCTGTAGTGCACAATAGGCCGTTAACTGGCGGCTACTAAGGTCTCCATTCAGGCAGCCCTGGCGCTTTTGTTGATATAAGCGTGCCTGGCTGACACGTTGTTTGATGACCTCGCTTGTTTCGCCGCTTTGCGATGGTGGGTTGATTACTTCCTGTGTATTGGCGGGTACGTTGACCTGTAAGTCAATGCGGTCTAACAGTGGGCCAGAAATTTTTTGCCGGTACCGCTTTATTTGTTCGGGACTACAGCGGCAATTAATTTTGGGATGATTCAGGTAGCCGCAGGGGCATGGGTTCATGGCGGCAATTAACTGAAATCTTGCAGGAAAGTTGACCTGTTGATTAATCCGGGAAATATTGATGTGCCCAGCCTCTAAGGGTTCTCGTAGCACCTCCAATACCCGGCGATCGAACTCTGCGAGCTCATCGAGAAAGAGTACCCCGCGATGAGCTAACGAAATTTCTCCGGGTTTCGGGTTGCTACCGCCGCCCACTAAGGCCGCAGAAGACGCTGTATGGTGAGGGGCTCGATAGGGTGGCTTTAACCAGTTATCGAGCTCAAAAGGCAAGTTAGCGACTGAACGCAATGCGGCAACCTCCATGGCGCTTGTTTCATCCAACTCCGGCAGAATGGTGGGCAAGCGGGCAGCGAGCATACTTTTGCCGCTGCCTGGCGGGCCTTGGAAAAGCAGGTTGTGGTTACCTGTGGCGGCAATCTCTAGGGCCCGTTTAGCCTGGTACTGCCCCATGACCTCGTTTAAATCCGTATTGCAGGGGCTCGTTTTCGATAATGGTGGGTTGTGGTAAACATCTAATGGCTGCTGCCCATTTAAATGCGCTGTAACGTCGAGCAAATGTTGAGCCGCAATGACGCTGGCGCGCTGCGGTAGAGCCGCTTCGCTAGCATTATCGCTGGGCACAAAGAGTGTGCGAGAGTGTCGAGTACAGTTTAAAGCGGCTGGCAGTGCGCCGGGGGTTGGGCGTAACTGCCCGGTGAGAGCAAGTTCACCCAGGAATTCGTAATTTTCAAGTGTGCTGGCGCTAACCTGTTCAGAGGCGGCGAGAATACTCAGCGCAATAGCGAGGTCAAAACGGCCGCCCTCCTTGGGTAAATCAGCGGGCGCGAGGTTGATCGTGATACGCCGGGCAGGAAATTCAAACTGGGAGTTGATGATGGCGCTGCGCACCCGATCACGGCTTTCTTTAACGGCGGCCTCAGGCAAGCCAACAATGCTGAGGCTGGGCAGGCCATTGGAGAGATGTGCTTCAACGGTAACCAAAGGCGCGTCAATGCCAACTTTGGCACGCGAATAGATAATTGCGAGACTCATTGATCCTTCCCTGGAGCTAGTGAGTGGGTAATGCTATTGGTCTTTGTCTGGCATCCTAAACGCTGGGCGGGTAATTAGGCCAGTAATTTTTATGTAACTGGCAGACGCAACTAGTAGTTTTTAACAAATAGCCAGGCACATAACAGGCAGATGGCGCTGAGGCCGCCGATGACCAGAATCGATAGCATGTCTGCGCCGGGGTAGCCCCAAAATTCGTTCATGTCACTTTCCTTAATGGGTTGTAGGTAGTTAATCGTCGGTTAGCAGGCCGGTTTCACGCATGCGTGTGCGGCCAAATTCATTTAAACGATACTGGAATAACACCTTGTCTTTACCTGCATAGGTCCCGTCGTCCAGTTTTTTGTCAATGATAGTGGTTAAGCCGGCAGAAGCTAGCTCATCGAGTGCGACTCTGAAGGTGTTGACCCAGCGTGAACCACTGACGCCGTATTCTTGCAGGGCTATGGCAATAAGTTCGTAGTCCCATGCGTTTGCGACCTGGCTGAGCTCAACTAGCAGGTAACCCTTCTGATGCAGCTTCATATGCTGGTCTCCTGTTCACGTAATTGTGCAACGGATTCTGCCGGCTCGGTAAACATCACCAGGCTGCCAGCGGTTGCGAGAAACAGGCCGACAAAGAAGTACCACGCGGGTAAATCCAGAGTGAAAACGACAACAAACAATACTGCAAATGCTGCGTGTAGGTTGCCAATGGCCTCGCCGCGAGTCACGCCAATGAGGCCAAAGCTTTTATAAAAGGCCGTGTAGGAATAGGCGTGACAGGCTGAGCCTAACACGATCCATAGCATCGCCATGCCGTTACTCAAGGTATCAGTGATCAGTTGCAGCACGGGCACGTCGGTCAGGAGTGCAATCAGGGGTAGAATAATGATGCTCCAGAACAGTACCTCAAAGGTAAAGCGACATTGAATGCCTGAATCGGGATCGCTGACATCCATGGCGCGCGCTGCGACTGCACCCTCTGCGCCCCAGCCAATAGCGGCCATAATGGCGCCCAGGTACCCCAGCCAGACATTGGAGTTATTAAAATCAAGTTCGCCCAGCAGCTCAGGGCCAAAAATTACACCGCCACCAAGAATGATAATGAACATGCCGAGCGCTGCACGGGAGGTGATTTTTTCCTTGTACCACAGACGCGCGATGATCGCGCCGATCACAGGGTAGAACAGGGAGGTAATGGCGGCAAAAACAGGGCCAATAAAACCCATCGCCATGTAGGAGCCAAAAATGGCCATCGGACCGCCGCACAGAGAGGCCAGCGCATACCATTTGGAGATTTTGCGAAAGCGCACCAGTGTGCGGACATAATCACCAGACTTGCCCAGCATCAGGTTCCAGATAAACAGGAAAAACAGCACGGATACCGCATGTACCCAGGTCATCACCGCGGTGGCGGCTAATACCAATGACTGATTATTGGCATCGATGAGGGAATAGGGTGCTTCAAACCACAGCGCGGTGCCGGGTACGTACCAGGCGCCCCAAAGTATTGCGGTCCAGAGGGCCCAGGTGAAGCCCCAGCGTTGATTTCGTGCATAATGCTTATGCAAAGCTTGGTCGAGCGTGATGTGCGACATTGGTTGTATCTATTTTATTTTTAGTAACTTGCTAGGGTGAAGGGGGGGAAGTTTAAGCGCAATACCTATGTCGGGATACGGCAATCAGGGTAAGAGGATAGCGGAAAAAGCGCGGCTGGACTCTGCGCATGATGCGCAGAGCGTTGACTAAAAGGTGTTATTGTTGGTGGCTGCCTTGGCTTATATTCTGGCTCTCAAGCGCAGCAACCTGTGCTTCGAGTTGCTCTAGTTTTTCGCGGGTACGTTGCAGTACAGCGGTTTGCGCATCAAACTCTTCGCGAGTCACCAGCTCTAGCTTGGCGAAGGCACTCTGTAAAATGGCTTGAATATTTCGTTCGACTTCCTGTTGGGTTGCTTTGGCTTGTTCAGGCATCAAACTGGCTATTTGTTGACCAATTTTGGCGATAATGGTGGGGTTAATCATGATTTAATTCCGGCGGGTATTAACAAGGCTCAAATTCTAACATGGCTGATTAAAATCGGCCTGTGCAATCTTTTCAATCTCTACCTCTTGGTGGGGATCATGCTACAATTTGCAAAATTTTTTATGCTTCTCTCTGGGAGAAATAAATGAAACTGGTTAATGCCATTATTAAGCCTTTTAAGTTAGATGATGTGCGTGAAGGACTGTCTGAAATTGGTGTGACAGGGATTACTGTTACCGAAGTAAAGGGGTTTGGTCGCCAAAAAGGGCACACGGAGCTCTACCGTGGTGCTGAATATGTCGTCGACTTTTTACCCAAGGTGAAGCTTGAAATTGCGGTTGCCGATGACATGGTTGATACAGTGATTGATGCCATTACCAAAGCAGCTAATACGGGTAAAATTGGTGATGGTAAGATTTTTGTGATGCCGCTGGAGCAGGCAGTGCGAATTCGTACCGGTGAAACCGGCGATGACGCCATCTAACTACCGTTGTTGTGAGCATTGAGCATCGCCAGGCTGCCCACTAGCTGTGTTAGATAATCTTGGGGTTTTGGTGATGTGGCATTGGTAAGTTGGTCGAGTGCCAGCTGATGCTTCTGGGGAAGGTGTTCTATCAAGCTAATTGCCGATCGATGAAATGCCCGCAGGCCATGTTCAAGATATCGCTGCCAGAAGCACGCGACCAACTGGCAGCGATGAATAAATGCTTGTTGTTGGCTTGCTTGCTTGAGCGCCTCTTCTCCTGTGACCGGTAGCCATGGTAGCTGTTGTTGAAGCCGCTGTGAAAAAATACCATTACCTATCGTTACTGGTTTGCCGTTTTCATGGATCGGTGTGCTATTGATACCACAGCTCGGAGAGCGGTTTTTTAAAATGAAACCGCTTAATATTGGGTCGCTACTTTGTGTTGATGTATGCTGGTTGATTATCTGTTGCGCATAACGACCTAATGCTTCAGTGACATTGTGCCGCGGGTTGTCTATACCGCGGGCTTCAATTTTCAGCTCTTTTCCCTGTTTCATTCGCACTAACTGAATGGGTGCGCGTGGCACACTCATGCCAATGGCCACTTCTGGACAAACCTTTACCAGCGTTAGCTTTTTTTCCAGTGTTTCAATGAGACCAGGCATTCCCTTATCACGGCCGTCGTAGCGCACCGGGTCACCACATAGGCAGGCACTCGACCAACTTACCAATGCCACATCACCAAAACCCCAAGA